>NZ_JBBCWZ010000055.1:0-21610 GCF_037145695.1 Acinetobacter sp. USHLN143 | reverse complement strand
GCTACCGCTCGAATAGAATAACCTTCCTCAAGCTTAGCTAAAATTTTACGTCTAAAATGTTCTGAATAACTCATTGCACCATTGTATTGGTTTTATAATGATTTGACTATAAGTGCATATTTTGAGTTTTATAATTTGAAACGACCTCATTCGAGTCTAGACAAAATGACACCAAATGAGTTTTACTATGATCAGCTACCCCAACAAAACAAGGTGGCTTAACTAGAGCGGAATATCACTTATAAATACGCTTTTAGTTGTTCAAACAAGTGGGACCACCTCTCCCTTAGCTAAATAACTACCCAAATTCTAAATATAGATAGCTATAGAAATTTAATTGCATACTTTATTAATATTAGTTTCCTCTAAAACTTTTACTAGAAAATCCATAGCCAACTCAATTTCCAAAGCAACCGAGGCATAAGATTTATCAAGAACAGTCTTCGGAAGTGCCCAATCCCACTTTTCGCTTTCAAGGTTTTTAACCTCTTTCAATAATTGAGCAGGCGTTATAATCCCGTTAGAAAGTAATTTCTTGACAGTAGCATGTAGTATAGATTTTTTTGAATTTGAAATGCAGATATGTACACCTTCATTTGAAGCATCTAGCCCTAATGATCCTAGCATCAATACTAGCGTATTATTCACCCTATCCCCTTGCCATGTAAACAGAAGAGTACTTCCACCCATTTCCCTTATAAAGGTATTCTCTAAATTAGATACTCGAAAATATTCCCTAGCTTCTGCCAGCATTTTTTGTGCTGTGGCATCCAAAAATGGAATCTCTTGACTATGTAAGAGTATTTCTTTCATCCTTTGTCGAATTCTACTATGTACCATAGCTGTACCAGTGTTTTCAAAATAAGGAATAGCTCCCCCTTTGTCCGGCATCACCATTATTATTTTGGCTTCTGAATTAATTTCTAGTACACGCCACCTACGTCCTGCAAAAATTAACCCCATATTAGGAGTCAACGGATTTTTAAGTGAAATCGAACCAAGGGACTTTCCGTTGGACTCTATTCGATATTCTTCATTGGAAATAAAAGCACTGTAAAACTCATAGTGATTTACTAACTTTTCTCCTAATTCACCATGCAACAATAGTCCAGAGCTTTCTTGAGTGATCAGCTTTTTTTGACCTAAATATCGAAGCAATATTATAAAATCATGCTTTTCTATATTTGAGAAGGGTCCAGTTTCAACCAAAATACTCCATAAATCATTAGCACTCGCACCACCCTTTTCAGCGATGACTGACAGTATTTGCTGAACTAGTGTTGAAGCGTGAAGCCCTTTAGCTTGAGGAGGCTCAAACCAATTTTCTATCAAAAGAACAATCATCGCTATAGTTTGTAATAACCCTTCATGAATACAATCAGAAAAACCAGACTTATCTGTAATTTCAGGCTCAATACAATAATTTCTTAATATAGCAGCTTCACCTTTTCTTCTACCCGAGCGACCTAGCCGCTGACGAAGACTCGCAACTGAAGGTGGAGAGCCAATTTGAGCAATGCTTTGGACTGCACCAATATCAATACCCAACTCAAGAGTGGTAGTGCAAATCGCTGTTGCTGGACGTGACTTGTCTTTTAAAGCTTTTTCGGTTTCCTCTCTTATTTCCTTTGATAAATTGCCGTGATGAGGCCAAAAAACATTCGGAGTTTTATCTAATTCACACAAATGACGAAGATAATCAGAGTATTTTTCTACTTCTTGACGTGAGTTTGGGAAAATCAAATTACTTGTATTTCTTAATGAGGCATAAAGATGTTTAGCGATAGCTTGTGTAGAACCTATTTGAAATGATGCATCTATTGAGGATTTAGAATCATCTTTTTCATTTACAGACACGGTATTGATATAACCTTTGACAAGAACTTTGAGTGTCTGACCCTGATTTCTTGATACAATAATTTTGACTCTTTCAGGGTTCTTATTCCTAAGAAATTCAGCCGCCAAACTCATGTCACCGAGAGTTGCTGACAACCCTACTCGTGACACAACTTTCTGTGAAGCTAATTCAGCTCTGTGCATTAATGCTTGAAGTTGCTTTCCCCTTTCCACACCTATGAAGGCATGCAATTCATCTACTACTATATATTTTAGATTAGTAAAAAGACCTGCAACAGAAGTTCCACGATTAACAAATAAGGCCTCTAGAGATTCAGGAGTGATCAATAATATTCCATGGGGTTTTTTCAAAAATTTTTGCTTCTTGGATTGCGCGATGTCTCCATGCCAGCCAATAACTGGTATATCCAATGTTTCACAAAGGTCTGAAAGGCGATCCCATTGATCATTAATAAGAGCTTTCAATGGACTGATATACAGTACCACTCCTTTATTATTATCTTCATTCAACAAGTGCGTTAAAATTGGAAAGAAAGCAGCCTCTGTTTTACCAGAGGCTGTAGCAGCAGCAATAATCACATCCTGATTAGCACTAATCAATGCTGGAATTGCTTGGTTTTGAGCATCTCTTAGACTTGACCAACCTTCTGACCAAATCCATTGTTGGATACGTCTATCAAGTAATTCAAATCCAGATTGTTCATAGTTGGAAGCTGGCAAATTCATCATCACCCTCTACAGCATGTTCAAAAACTCCGCCATGGTCTACCTCAATTTGTAACTCACCTATAAGCTCTTTCCAATCAATTCCGGGGTTTTGCTCAAGAACAGACAACAAGTTAATAAAGGCAGTAATGGTTGTCCGAGGAGTGCGGAAATAAGCATCTCCTAGACGAGTGGCACAATGAGCCATAAATGCAGGAATAGCTTCGTCTGGTAAACCATATTTTTGTTGATCACCCAATGCATATACATGACGAATCTTTTGCATCAGCACATATAAATCTTCAGGAGTAAGACTGGATAACCTTAAAACTGGTCCAGAATAATCAACTAAGCCTGAACGTACAAAGGAGTTTTCTGCAAGACGAGATTGCAAAGCAGCATAACTGTAAAGCCCACGACGTGTATCTAATAGGAATTCTGGGGTTCCACCTAAAATAAAGCCTAACCCCTCTACAGTACCTTGTAATGAATCATTGAGGATTCGTAAGATCTGCTCATAATTCGCATTACGTGCCTGTGTATTTGAAAGCTTGTACAAATTAACCAACTCATCAAGACAAACTAGTAAACCACTGTATCCAGCTAAGCGAACAAAACGGGAAAGTAATTTAATTTGATCATATATTGATGCATCATCAACAATTGTTCGTACGCCTAATGCTGCTCTAGCATCAGTTTTAGTGGAAAACTCTCCACGCAACCAACGTATTGCATCAGCTTTGAGTTGTTCATTTCCCTCGTCAAAACCTTTGCAATATGCTGCAATTACTTCTGCAAAATCATAACCATTAACCATTTCTGTTAATTCAACAAGATGTGCATGAATAACTTCTTCATTAGTCCTTCCGGAAGACTTAGCTTCTGATTTAGCCTGAGCAATAAACTTCTCAACAATCCCTTGCAATGCTCCACCATCAGGTTTTGTTCGTGTGGACATATTCTTAGTTAGTTCAGCATATAAAGAGCGTGCTTGACCTCCTGAAGCATAAAGCCTTCTGTCTGGATTTAAATCTGCATGCATAGTGACTAACTTTTTTTCCATGCCTATTGCTCGAATAAGATTTAGAAAAAAGGTTTTCCCTGCACCATATTCACCAATAACAACCTTAAATGTCGCTCCACCCTCAGCAATACGATCAATGTTTTGAATAAGAGCTTCAATTTCCTTCACACGACCAACTTGAATAAGATGTTGCCCTATCCGAGGTACAACTCCTGCACGTAGTGATTGGATAACAGCATCTCTATCTTTTGCTTTTATCGTACTCATATTTCTATTTTCTCTAATAAACTCTGGTTAACTTCTAAAAGATCATCCCCCTCAATAATCTGTTCACCCAGATTATCAAGTGCTGACTCATTAATATTTTCAAGGGCTCCATCTAACATCAAATCAAAATCAGCTGCTAAATTTAATAATTCATCTCGACTCCACTGAGGACGGGTGATCAATCGATGTAGGAATGCTGAATGATCAATATCTAATCCTAATAAACTATGATTATTCTGTTGTTCATCAACTTCTGACTCAATTGCTATCTCTGTCTCTGCTTGTATTGCTTCATCTACAAAAACATTTGCCAACAAATTAGAAACAAGTGCAGTTTCTTTTTGTAGACTAGCAATACGTTCAACATCCAATTTGAATTTGGTTGCATTATCAGATGTAGTAAAAACATTTCTCGTTGGCTGAAGTTGTATGTTCGTAGATGAAACATGCAAATCTTTATAAACTTGTTGTTTCTCTAATTGTAGAACCACATAGATTCGCTCCAAAAGTTTCACTTCAGCAGGTTCAACCACCCCATCCACTTGAGCCAATTGAACCAGAATTTGAGCTATAGATCTTCTATTTTCACCTGATAATAATTCTAATTTTTTCTTTAAACTCATCAAAGAACTAGGTTGTTTAATCTTAAGTTGTAAAAATGCTTTTAAACGCTCGTGTTGCTCAGGACTTAAATGCACCCAAGATTCTATTATACGCTTTAGTAATTCAAGCTCTATTTCAGAAATCTTTCCATCGGCTAAAGCCACAGCACTTGCCAAGTCCAAAGTTACATTCGCCACATGATAAGCTGGTTCAGTCCTAAAATTAACATTGGTATTTCTTATTTTAAACAATACTATCAACTCATCGGGCTTTAGTGCTTTTGACCCAATAAATATATCGGGCTCAATCCCTAATCCTATATTTTCTAGGTTACGTACCAGTTCAACAAATTGATTACGAGATAACAGCACATTACAGCCCAACTTCATCAAAAAGGTTTTCAACTCAATAGCTAATGGATTCTGCGAGGTTTTTTCCTTAAACTCTTCAATCACAGCTATTAACTTTTCAGGCCAAAGATTTATTGGTAAAAACAAAATAACATCAGATGTACTCACAGAATCTGGATTTCGCCCAAGATAACGACTATAAGGTTCTAACTGTTCTGTAGTCTGATCAACTAATGCCTGTAACTTTTTAATATGCTTTGATACTGCAGATACATCAGGAAGATCATCGATATTTTTTGATAAGTTTCTTGAAATAGCAGATGATGCGGGGAAATAGGTAAGCTTAAGCTTAGTGCGATTGGGAGAAAGTACAAAACCATTACCATAAGTAGCCTGATAGTTTTGTTTGAATAAAGCTGCAAAATAATCAGCACAACGTGTTACTGGTGTTCGTTTACTAATATTACGGTCTATTAAAACCCAAGCAAGTGCCCAATCTACCGGTAATGGATATTTATCAACTACCAGTTGTCCTAATGCTATACGATAACTTAATGGAAGTTCATATGGAGTATTCAATATTTCAGAAGGTTGTTTCAAATAGCTTTGTGCAACAACCGTATCAAAAGACACATAATCTATAAATCTTAAAGCATAACCTTTAAATGAACCATTACTTCCATAGATGGATAATAACCTGGTTACTTCCTTAATAATATCGGGTATTTCTTGTTTAGCTTGTAAATCTGTTTGTGCATCTACTAGAGCACGTCGTTCTAACCCATAAAAAAATAGAAAAACATAACCAATATCAGCTATTGGATTAGATCGTCCACCTGCCAACCAATCCAAATATGCACGCCTTGCTTTAGGAGAGATATGAGTATAACTAGGCCAATATCCTATTAAACGTTCGGCTATATCTACTTTACGACTTGAAATTGATAATGATACATCAATAAAAGAAGGTTCAGTGTTGAAAGAAATGTATTGCCTTTTAGTTCCTAGATAAAACATTCCACCATGTATAGTGAATCCATTTATTTCGACATTCTTGTCTGAAGAAACCCATACTGGATCTATTTGCTGATATATCTCTGGTGCAGATGGTATGATTTTTTCATTTATATGATTTTCAGATTCTAATTGGAATGTCACAAAATTTTCTTCATCTCCAATCTGATTTAATTCTGGCTGGCTTACGCTAGCATTTGACTCTAAATTCTTTGAAGATTGCTCAGGCTCATGGGAAGAAATAATCGAATGAGATACTTTGGGAATAAGTGAGATGATTGTTTCATTGAAATCATTTTTAGGTTCTAATTGGAATGTCACAAAATTTTCTTCATCTCCAATCTGACTTGAGTCTGACTGTGAGATATTTTGTTCTGATTCGAAGTTCTTTTGATATGATTCAACCTCCAAAGAAGTTTTGTGTTCCTTAAGTAAATCTTGAACTGGGGTATTAGTCTGTATTAATTGCAATCTTTGCGTTGCTTCAAATGCTCTCTGCTGTGTTAAACATAATAAAGCTAACTTCAATGTAGAGATTAAACTTTGTTTTTCTTCAAATAATTTCTGCTGTTTTAACAATAACAAATCTATTTTCAATGTAGAGATTAATCTTTGTCTTTCTTCAAATACTTTCCGTTGTTTTAATAATAAAACCGTCTTCAGTGCAGAGATTAATCTTTGTCTTTCTTCAAATGTTTCTCTTTTTTTTAACACTTCCTCTTGTTGAGAGCCCCCTTGGACAGAAGACTCCAACTGTTTTTGTTGAGTAATAAAGATATGTTCATAATCAACAACTTCAGATGTAGAAGACACAATTTTCCATTCGGATTGATTAGCTGTCTGAGCTAGAAGTACTGATGTAGACTCTGTTTCAATAGGAATATCGTTTGGAGAAGTAAGCTTTGTGAATTGTTCTTCACTTCTATTTATTGAACATAGTTCTGAAAGGCTAGATGGATAGATTACTGGTAAGTTTGGCGGTACAACCTTTCTTATAACTTTTATATTATTTTTTTCTTTAGAACTATAAATACATAATAAGATTTGAATTGTCATTCCTAAAAAAAAACCTAATAGGCTGGAACTTGAATCACCTTCTGATTGGAACAAGCCTATTAATACAAGCAGTGCAAATAGATAAAGAATCCAATAACCAATAATCTGCAGTCGACCAACTGATTGTCTCTTGAGAGTAAACATGAAGGTAGCTGGTTTGATCAGATAAAAAATTATACTAAAAAAAGCTATTATGAACATCCCCATCACTAAGCTAGCAATAAATACCATCCTCAAATACTCCTTAGTAATTTAACTATCTAAAAAAACCATTTTTCTTATCTAACACAATACCTTAAAAAATATTTAAGTGTATAATTTGATGAAATGAAATCGCTACATTAGTTAAAGTCAACTGGTGGCAGTCCACATTTTAATGCTTCTAATTATGTTCGGCTTTGTATGCGGCTTCTTTACCGGTATTCATAATTCATGCAACCTATTTGACAGAAAGTAATATAGTTCCGTTACTTAGACCACTCAATTCACTTTTATAAGTGATAAATCCGCTCTAAATATTTAAATTATGCTGCCATTACTTTTAGTAAATATTGATCATAAAATTCATTTGGTGTTGCCTTATTCAAACTTGAATGAGGACGTATCATGTTATAAAAATCCAAATATTCAGCAATTGATTGTTTCGCTTGTTTAATCGTATCGTATGCTTTCAAATAGACTTCCTCATGCTTCACGCTGCACCATAAACGCTCAATCATCACATTATCTATCCACCGTCCTTTCCCATCCATACTGATACGGATTTTTCGCAATTTTAACTCATTCAAAAATGCCTCGCTTTTGAATTGACTTACTTGGTCTGTATTAAACACCTCAGGACAACCATATTTCACAATTGCTTCTTGCAACGCATCTATGCAAAAGTCTGTTTTCATACTGATTGATACACGATGAGCCAGTACTTTACGACTATGCCAATCTATAATTGCAGCACACAGATAGACAAAGCCTTTAGCCATAGGAATGTACGTGATATTTGTACACCAGACTTGATTAGAGTGATCTATGACCATGTTTTTCAAAAGATATGGGAAAATACGGTGTGCAAGATTAGGCTTACTGGTATTGGGTTTTGGATACAAGGCATGTATTCCCATCAAGCGCATTAAACGTCGGACTTTACGCCGACCTATTTGATGTCCTTGACGCTGTAGCATATCTCGTATCATTCGACTGCCCATAAATGGGTATTCGAGATGAATTTCATCGATCAGACGCATCAAACTCCAATCAGTTGATGAAATCTCTTTGGGCTTGTAATACAACGTACTGCGATTGATTTGAATCAATTGCGATTGTTGTCGTACCGAAAGTTGATGGGTCTTATCGATCATTTTTTGGCGCTCAGCTGCCCTATTTTTCTGAGCGCACCTTCTAAAAAATCAATTTGCAATGTCTGATGTCCTATCTTGGCATGTAGAGCTTTGAGGTCAATCTCTGGTTCTTGTTGTGCTGTTGGTCGTGAAAAAATATTGACTGATTGCTCAAGCAGTTGATTTTGCCAATCAATTATTTGGTTTTGATCTAAATCGAATTGAGTAGAAAGTTCAGCGAGTGTGTGGTCGCCTTTAATTGCTGCGAGAGCAACTTTAACTTTAAACTCTGCTGAATGATTACGACGTTTTCTTCGTGTCATCGTTGACTCCAAAAACAAGCATTTCCCATGCTTGTTTTTGGAGTAGGTTATCACTTATAGGCGTGGTCTAAAATCCTAGACCCACATCAGGTAAACTCAAACCAACCACCCCACACCAACTACAAGATATATTGGTACTAAATAGTCAACCAGCTAAGGAAGGTAAAATTAAGATAGTGGTTATAGGCTGCAATAGAACAACACCTTGAAAACTCATTTTCAGAAATTGACACTGGTTGTGTCGTTTTCAGCGAAAAATGACATCTGTCATGTCGTTGAAAGGTGTCATGAAATGTCGTTAAGCTTACTAAAGTATTGATTAATCGTTTATGAAAATGACAACTGATGTGTCGTTCAACGCAAAAGTCTATTCAAAAAACTTCACAGCCATGTTATCTAATCTCTCTTTCACCACCTCCCAATCAGGCATAACTTGATTCAATAGTTGGTAGAAACGCTCACTATGATTATGTTCAACCAAATGACAAAGTTCATGCAGAATCACATAATCAATGCAAATTGTAGGCGCTTTAACTAGATGTGGATTGAGCGTAAGTACACCTGATGGGGAGCAATTTCCCCACTGTGTTCGCATGGTCATCAAACGAATATCAGGGTAATTTTCAACCCATAAAGCTTGTTCTAGAATATGTTGCAAACGTGCTTCGAATATGACTTTTGCTCGGGTTCTATACCATTCATTTAAATAAGATTTAATACTTTCAAGACTCATATCCAAGGTGTTTACTTCCAATCTTCCTCTTAAAAGTTTTACACCTTTTGGCTTGGTATCATCATGAATCACTTTTAATTGATACTGTTTACCCAAATAAAAGTGGCTTTCACCACTTTTATATTGGCGAGGTGTGATAAATCTACTTTGCTCACGGAACTCTCGTAATTGTTTATAGATCCAACGACTACGCTGCTTTACAGCCTCAATGATTATTTTATCATCTGCATTTAACGGTGCCGATACAACTACCCGACAATCAGCATAGACTTTAATCAGTATCTTTTCAGTACGGCTAGGACTTTCAAGCACCTCAAAATCAACAACTTCACCACCATAAATGATGCTTAACTTTTTCTCATCTAGCATATTCATCCTAGAGCCCATTTAAACCGACCCGAGTAATTTGTACGATCATTTCCACAATTTTTTTGGCTTGATCCATACCACTCCCAATGGATTTACATTCACGGAACATCTGCGGTAATAGTTTTTTACGGATATCTGCTTCAATATTTTGTGGATTAATTGAGTTTTCAGCTACAGAACTCATCACAGAACGATCAACCTCAAAAGCGAGTTGAATCCACTTATCTTGATTCTGTTGATCTGTTATCGAGAATGCTTCAGGTAATAGTTTCTTAAATACACCATAATAAGCTTGAGCATGCTTATTATCACTGAACACATCAGGGATTTCATCTAAACGACGTGCCTCAACTTGTTCTTCAAACTCTCTAAACAGCATGTGTTGCTTCAATGGATGATCAAACTCTTTCTCTGCTTCTTCAATGACTTGACGTAACAGCTTAGAGAAAGCCTCCTGAGCATAGGGATCATCACGCAATTGCTGTTCAATCATCTTCGTTACACGAGTTTTGATGATATCCGTTTCGTTACGTGTTTTCTCTTCACTCCAATCTTCAGGTTGCGCCACTTTGCCCATCTTGCCGACTTCATAGACTCCATCAGGGTCTTTTACCTCAATACCCACAACATGTTTATCAAGAAGTTTTTTGACTTGCTCAGCATACTGATCATAGTCAATAGTCTCTCCAGCATCTCGTTTCACAATCTGACGCAAGCTTGTAAATAGTTTGACTGTTTCTTTGTAGTGCTGACGATCTGCATCAGAAAAGCTTTTATCTTCAAAGAAGGTTGCTGACTGCAATGCAACTTTTAAACAACTGGCAAATTCTGTAAGTGCTTCATAAAAATCATCACGAACTTTTAAGTGAATATCGACTAACTCACCCTCACGTTCTTCAATGCGTGGGACTAAAACTTGGCGCAACTGCTCTGGATCATTTTTATTTTTTACACCATCAAAAATCGCCCATAGCGCTTTATACAAACGAGGTAAACGTTTGTATTCAGAGCTCATTTGCGTATACAAGCCTGTAAGATCATTGATATCATAGCCACCTTGGGTACGAGCAGCGAGATCTTGGTAATCAAGAATTGTGGAATCTAATTCTTTTAAAATACCTCGATAGTCAATCAATAAACCAAACTTTTTCATTGGATGAAGTCGGTTTACACGCGCAATTGCTTGGATCAGATTGTGCTGTTTTAAATTTTTATCAATATAAAGAACAGCATTTTTAGGTTCATCAAAACCTGTTAAGAGCTTATCCACCACTATCAGCAATTTAAGCGAATCATCTTTTTCAAAACGCTCAATTACTTGTTTGGTATAAGTTTGCTCATCCTGAGTGCCGACATTGTCTTTCCACCATTGGGTCACTTCAGGGGTAGTCGATTCATCAACATCAGTATTTCCTTCACGACTATCAGGTGGACTCATCACCACAGCAGACTCAAACAAGCCTGCTTCATCCAAGTACTTTTTATACTTAATCGCTGAAGCCTTGCTATCGCAAGCAAGCTGTCCTTTTAAACCATCATCAATATTTTTCACAAAGTGATTGGCAATATCTAACGCAATCAGGCGAATACGATCATCCGCAGTATAAATTTCACCTTTTCTCGCAAATTTACGTTTTAAATCTGCTTTTTGCTGATCATTTAAACCTTCTGTTATCCGTTCAAACCACGTATCAATCGCTCGTTCATTGACATCTAAATCAGGAATTCGTTCTTCATAGAGCAAAGGCGTTACGGTTTTATCTTCTACCGCTCTTTGCATCGTATACGCATGAACAATAGGACCAAACTTGTTAACGGTCTTTTCATCTTTAAGTAATGGCGTACCTGTAAATGCCACGAATGCCGCATTTGGCAGTGCGAGTTTCATACGCACATGGTTTTCACCACCTTGGCTTCGATGCCCTTCATCAATCAAGACAATGAAGTCAGAACTTGTGTTAACACATTCAGGAAGTTTGGTTGCAGAGTTAAATTTCTGAATCAAAGAGAACATGATTCGCTCTGTACCCTTACCAATTTGTTCAGCCAAGCGTTTGCCTGAAGTCGCCATGGCATTTTGCTTGTCTTTTTTTCCTGCCAGTTCACCACCTGATACAAAGGTTTTACTCAGTTGATCTTCTAAATCGACACGGTCAGTGACAACCAAGATACGGCATTGTTTTAAAGCCTCATGCAAGATCAAAGCTTTACTAAGAAAGACCATGGTAAAAGATTTACCTGAGCCCGTTGTATGCCAAATGACACCACCTTCGCGTCCACCTTTGCTGTTCTTCGTACTAATACGCTCAATGAGGCGTTTGATACCAAAGATTTGCTGATAACGGGCAACAATTTTTCCTGCTTTCTTATCGAAAAGCGTATATAGGCGAACCATTTCGAGTAGTCGTTCAGGCTTTAATAGACTAATCAGCAGTTGATCTTGACCTGTAACAGCTAAGTCTCCACCTGCAATTAGGTTTTCATACCAATTTAAGTCATCGACTGGACGATAAGAAAATAGGCTCTGTTTTTGTGAAACAGTTAATTTCTTATTTTTAAGCGCATACATCTCTGCATTAGAAATATCTTCTTCTCGCCACGCTGCCCAAAACTTAGCAGGGGTATTACATGTGCCGTAACGCCCTTCATGTCCATTTATAGAAAGTAGTAGTTGGCTATATGCAAACAGATGTGGAATTTCATCAGGTCGCTGATTACGAAGCGTCTGAGAAATGCCTTCATTAATCGTTGGACCTTTTTTAGCCTGACTATCAGGGCGTTTTGCTTCAATTACCCCTAAAGGAATACCATTTACAAAGCAAATGATATCGGGTCTGCGTGTATCTACTCCACCTGAGCGTGTGACAGCAAATTCTTCAGTGTATGAAAAGTTATTGTTATGGATGTTATACCAATCAATCAGCGGGATCGTTGGGCTAACTTTTTTCCCGTTTACAAATTCAGTTACAGGAATGCCGTAGAACAAATGGTCATACATTTTTTCGTTGGCGGTCAGTAACCCTTCATTCAAAGCAGGGCTACAAATTTCAGCAATTAAGTTGTCTACCGACTTTGCTGAAAGTGGATATTCTTGACCCGCAAATGGAAAAGTACGTTTAGAGAGCTCTTTACGTAAAATTTGACGTAATACCACTTGGTCTTGTTTTCCATCACGGGCAGCGAGTGCCTGTGATGGAGATAAAAATGACCATCCTAAGTTAGTCAATAAGGTTAAAGCAGGAAGTTTTGCACTAAATTCTTCTTGAAACTTCGGTAAAAACATGGTCATTAATATTATCTCATTACCTAAATTGACGATTAAACGAATTAAAGTCGATCAAAAATAGAACCCTTATGTGGATAATAAATTTTTTCATACAATCTAGTCGCATATTCATCTGTCATACCCGAAATATAGTCACAAATTACTCTTTGCTTCTCAGTTTCGGTTTCAACTTGCTTATACTTTGCAACAGTAGTGCTCGGAAGTAATCTCAACGGATCTGATGCTAGTGCTTCAAATAATTCAATAACCAGTTTCTGTCCTTTAAACTCAAGTTGTTGAACATTCGTACTCTTAATTACTTTATCTTTAACTAAATCGAAAATATGTTTACGCATTTTCTCAAATTTATCTTCCAAATAAGCATTCCATTTAATTAATGGTGTCGTTGCATTTTCTATATCTGAAGAACTAACATAGGTATGTGTAATAAGTTTATGTACTAAATTACCAATTGCCTTTTTACGCTCATAACTTTCCAATGCAAAAAGTTTTTGAGTCAGTTCTGATAAATTAATTCCACATTCCGTGAATATTTCTTCAGAATTAGCAGTATGAGCTTCCCAAATTGCTTTCGTAATCATTCCTAATGAGATGGCATCTTCAAAATCATGTAGGCTGTAAGAAATATCATCAGCCAATTCCATAATAGATGTGTCTAAACCATGATGTTGAGTTTTTAAATGTCCTGTTTTAGGATCTTCTTTACACTCTAAAAAGCTTGCCCGTTCTGAATCAGTTAAAGGAGCTAATATCCAATCTTGTACAATTTCCTTTTCTTCATCTAAATAACATTTTGGTGGATGCTGCTTTGAAGCCTTAGATAACCATTTGGGCGAACTTAATGTGTCGTAAGCTTTATCACCACAAACATTGGAATAATTTACTGGGTATTTCAATACACCTAATGCTAGTCGGCGTGTAGGATTCATGCCATAACCATCAGTGTATTTGTCTAAACGAGACAAAATTCTTAAGGTTTGACCATTACCCTCAAAACCACCATGTTCTCGCATGCAAATATTTAAGGCTACTTCACCGCCATGACCAAATGGTGGGTGCCCAATATCATGTGCCAAGCAGATAGCATTCATCAATGAAAGTTTAGGTAAAGCATCTACAATTTCTTTATCATCTTTATGGCGTGATTCCTTTAACCAGCGAACAATTCCAGCACCAATCTGAGCAACCTCCATAGAATGCGTTAGTCGAGTTCGATAAAAATCACTTTCTCCAAGACCCAATACCTGTGTTTTAGATTGGAGTCTTCGAAATGCAGAAGAATGAATTAGACGGGCATAATCTCGTTCCCATTCATTACGAACATCATCATCACGTTGTAAATCTTGTTTACGACGCTCTTCCCATACTTTATTAGACATAATACCCCCTTTAACTTATTCAATAAGTATTTATAAAACGTTGATTATTCAACAACCTTACTAAGTTTAAAACTCAACTGATAACGATAAAACTCAATATTCTGAGCCACACTCAAAGCACGACGAATTCTTAAGTCATCTTCAAGTGCAATGATGGCTCCTTTTACTTGCTGATCTGCCTCAGCCAAATCATCTTTGACATAGCCCATATAGCGTTGGATTTGCCCCACGACACGATCACTTGCACGACCACGTTTTAGCTCAACAACAAGCAATGTCTTCTTATCCTTACTGATTGCCAAGATATCGATAGGACCTGTATCCGATGGATACTGTTGGCCGACCAATTGACCATCTTCGGTATAAATGTCGTATGTTGCACCCAACTCAGTTTTAGACCAATTCTCTACCAAGAAATGCTCTAAATGCTTTTCTAAAGCAAAAGCTGTTGGGTCTTCGAGCACTTCATCAGGCTCGAGATGCTCAACCGTTTCTTTACCATCAATAAGCGTTTTAAGCTCTGCTGCATACTTGGTTAGATTGCAAACTGTACCTGCCGCTGATGAGTTTTTTAACTCCTGAGACATCAGTTCTCTAGGTAAAGTCTGTTCAAACCATTCAACTTTTCTGCGATGGCTTAACTCACCAGAAGGCACGTAGTAATAGTCTGAAATGACTTTACCCACTAAGTAATGACCATCCCCACGAGGTGTAAGGATAATGTCATCCTGTTTAATCCCTTTAGAAAGGGTATGTAACATGCCACATGCTAAGCCGGCCGAAATTTTGGTTTTATCAGGTAAAGCATCAAGGTAAACAGGGATAAAACGATGATTAAACTCACGCCAATCATCAGGTAAGTCATGTGTTAAGTCTTGGTCAATGTTCCAGTTGGCGGCAATAAAGCCGCCTTCTAGAAACTCTTGAGCAAATACAGACTTCGCACCCGCCATAATGCGGTAGTAGCTAGGCATTATTTGCATCATTAGGCAGCCACCTTGACACGTTTTTTACCTGTCAAAAGTTGTTGCATGAGTGCTTTTTTCTCTTGCTTTAAGCAATCAAGTTTTTTCTGCAAATTCTCAATTTCTTGATCGGCGAGTGATAATACCGACACTATTTTCTTCTGCTCTTGTAGCGATGGTAAAAGCAAAGGAATCATAAGCATGTCACTTTTGTTCAGTTTTGCTCTTGTTCCACCATTAACAAAGGCTAAAATATTTTTATGTACCAAACAATAATAAATCCATTCATTCAAGCTATTTTTCTTCGCTCTTAGAATGTGAGCATGATTGTTTACCCAACATTTACCATACGAAATATTAGAAATAGGTCTTGTTTGATATTCATCAAAATATCCACCATCTTCCGCTAGCAATACTATCGTTTCATCAAAGATAAAATCAGATATGTAATCAACTATCCCATTTGCACCCCAATATGGAATGGTACCTGACATTGATGAGCGCTGTTCTGAGTTTAATGGCACTCTCTTATTATCTAAACATTCTGCACAATCCTTGATATGTACTTTCTCCCACTCACCAACAAACCTGACACCATTTTCATCAAACAAACGCTTCTTACCTGTTAGCAGTTGCTGCATCAATGCTTTTTTCTGCTGTTGGCTATTTTCAAGCATTTTTTCAGTAGCCGAAATCGCTTGATCCCAAGTGGAAAGGATTTGAGCGATTTTATTCTGCTCCTGTAAAGGAGGCATGAAAATTTTCAAGCGTCTAACATCATCCTTAGTAATGGTTTTTGTTGTCGAACCACTAGCAAAGGATTTGACGTAATGCTCATTTTTACGTAAATAAGCATAAATAAAATATGGATTAGCTTTTTTAGGATTTACCCGAATCAAAAATAGATTCATTCCCAATGAAACAGGCTTGCTAATTTCAGGCATAAAGTAGACTGTGCCAGGATTAGCAATTTTGTTCATGATTAAATCAGAAGCATAAACTTTTGATTTTTTGAGGAACTCATAAGCATGCTCATCTATGTAGATAAGATTATTTGTAAAATCATTTGCTTCAAAATTGGTGGTTCGAATCATGACGGCATGATTCTCTTTATCCAATAATGTCACATTTTCTTTTAACTTTTCATAAGCACCATTAGCATGATAGTCCGTTAGAAGCTCAATGACATCACCCAGCGGTTTATAAAGAATAGTATTACTCTCCATAACCCAACTCCTCTAGATACTTCGCCATTTGCACTTCAAGCTCAGCAAGTTGAGTCTTTAACTGCTCACGCTCAGCACGTACAGCAACCAAATCAATTTCGGCTTCTTCTTCAAAGGTATCCACATAACGAGGAATGTTTAGGTTGTAATCATTGTCTTTCACTTCCTGCAAAGTCGCCAAATACGCATACTTATCTACGCTTTCACGAGCACGATAGGTTGCAATAATCTTGGCAATATTGTCTTCAGTTAAATTGTTTTGATTTTTACCTGACTTAAACTCACGGCTTGCATCAATAAACAAAACAGAATCATCAGACTTTTGCTTTTTGAAAATTAAAATTGCCGCAGGGATACCCGTACCGTAGAACAGCTTTTCAGGTAAACCAATCACAGCATCTAATAAGTTTTCGTTAATCAACTTCTCACGAATCTTCCCTTCAGACGAGCCACGGAATAACACACCATGTGGAACCACAACACCCATACGACCCGTAACAGGTTTAAGTGTCTCAATCATGTGTAAGATAAAGGCATAATCACCTTTGGTTTTTGGTGGTAAACCACGACGGAAACGGTCAAACTTATCATTTTCAGCTTGCTCATAACCCCATTTATCCAGTGAGAATGGTGGGTTTGCAGTCACAATATCAAACAGCATCAAGTCGCCATTCTTATCCAATAATTTTGGATTGCGAATCGTATCGCCCCACTCAATTTTGTGGTTGTCTTCGCCATGCAAAAACATGTTCATCTTGGCTAATGACCACGTTGAACCAATCGCTTCTTGCCCATAAAGCGCATATTCTTTGCTGTTGTGGTTGCTGACAACCTTACGACCACACTTCATCAACAGTGAGCCAGAACCACATGCAGGGTCACAAATACTGTCGCCTTTCTGTGGATCAAGTAACTCAGCAATTAAGTCCGATACTTCAGGTGGCGTATAAAATTCACCGGCCTTTTGACCACCACTTGCAGCAAAGTTTTTAATCAAAAACTCATACCCGTTGCCAATCACATCAAGTGAACCTACACGGCTTGGCTTTAGATCCAATTCAGGAACAGCAAAAACTTCAAGAAGGTCTTTTAAAATGGTGTTTTTTTGCTTTTCTTCGCCCAATTTATCCGTGTTAAAAGAAATATCTTGGAAAACGCTTTTACCTACATCTTTCAGCTTTGTCCCATTGGCTTCTTCAAGTGCATGTAAAGCCATATCAATACGTTCACCATTACCGGGCTCAAAGCGACGCTCATGCAAAGTATAGAAATTTGATTCACGAGGCAGTACAAAACGCTCGTTTTTCATTAACTCTTCAATGAGCTCAGGCTCATCACCATACTCATTTTTATAATTGTCGTAGTGGTCTTGCCATACATCAGAGATGTACTTTAAGAACAGCATTGTCAAAATATAGTCTTTATAGGTATCTGCACTCACTGTGCCACGGAATACATCACATGCCGACCAAAGGGCTTTATTGACGGTATCTTGATTAATTTGAGTAACCATTATTTGTTTCCTTGGAGCAGTTGTTTAAACATGCCCATCATCATTTGTTCACGATTTTTAAGTAATTGTTGGGTCAAGATCTGCTCTTGCTCCCAAATACGGTTTAATTCAATTATGCGTTGCTGAATATCCAAACTTGGCACTTCTACCTCAAATTGGCTTACCGTTGATACGCTTAGCATTGGCATCTTAGAGCCCTGACTTTCTTGGCGTAACTCATGTTGCACAGTAGGTTGATTCAAGTACCAACATAGGTATTCAGGTAGTACATTTTGATTTGGCATCAAAATCAAAAATTGACTACTCACAATGAGTGGTAATGCTTTTGATTGATCTTGATGGCCTACAAAATAATGTGCTTTGAGATACTCTCCACGACAGGGCAACAATACAGAGTCAGGCGATACGATGGCATTATCTTTACCTTGCCAATCAATTTGCGGTAAATCATCAGCAAAAAGCGTATAACCACAGGTATCCGTTGCAATGTGACGAATATCTTTGATCTGTAATACGTGCGCATTACCAGAATCAACTTCTTCAACCTTTTCACGGAATGTAAAACCTGTGCGAATCTCTGCGAGGTCACTCAGTTTTACGAATCTATTTAACTTTGACATAAATATTTACTCTGAAAGAAAGTGAGTCATCCTTGGCTCAATCCCATTAAGATGCATTACCAATATATTTCTTTAGCCAGTCCGTTGTAGCCTTATCTTTATCATCATCTAATTTTCGCCAAGCCGCTTCTGGATTCAGCCTAGTTACTAACAGACCATCATCATGGTCCATGACTTGGCTCAAGTCATCCCGAATCTGTGCTGCCGTTGCAGAAACAATTAGCCAGCAAGATTTTAAAGGTCTTCGCCAAGTTCCATAAGCTTTAATTTTTTTATAAAGCTCTTCATAGTTACGTTGCTTACGCAGGTCATAATTGATCTGATATACTTTCATTTGTTCTTAACTCCTAATGTTTAGTCACGTTATCGGTTTTGAATTCGATGACAGGCGGCCACCTGTCATCACAAATTAAATACAGTAGGTAGACTATGCAACACCTGTTACATCAGGATAATGGGGCGTTTTTTACTCAATGTCAATTGTTTTTTTTGCAGTAGAACACCTACTAAAATTAAAAACCCCTAAACAAATACTACCATTTTCATTGCAAAATATTGTTTTTAAACATAATTTTTATTAAAACCAAGCTAAATATATTTCTATTCAAAAAAATTAATGATTTGAATATCTAAAGCTTTTGATATTTCATAAAGCTTGAGCACAGTAATGTTAACCTCACCTCTCTCTATCCGCCCCATATAACTACGATCTAAACCACACATAAGGGCTAACTTTTCTTGAGAAAGGCCTTTTTCTTTTCTAGCCTTACGTATTTTTTGACCTAGTAAACTTGCTAATTCTGTCATTTGATTTAAATGCTCAAAAAACAGAACTATCATCATTTACGGATTAAACATCCACGGACTATAATCCTCTTTTTAATAAGTGAAAATTGTTCAGTTATGGCAAGAAATACTCATTTACCACTGTATGATGATTTTTTAGATTTATTCATAAATCACGAAGTCAATAATTGGCAAGCTAAAGATTTTTGGGAGAAAATGCTGACATCTAGACCAAACATGCCAAAAACTGCTAAAAGACGTATGTACTCAGGCCTAAAAATCCTTTTAAATTTTGAATATTTGGAAGTGAATCCCACTACATCTTCAAAAAAATCCTTTCGTTATAAAGAAACACCTAGACTGAATGATTTAAGAAATCATTATAAAAAACAGAAGCTTCAAGATATTTTTATGTCAAAAAAAAAGTGATTTATTGATAGAATTGGAGGAAAAAGAGAATAATATCGAATTCTTAAATACTTTATTATCTAATGATGCGACGCTAGAAAAATATTTCATTACCCATAAACATGAGATTGAGAAAAATATATAAAAAATAAATTCTAATATCAAATTAATGGAAGATATATTAAGTTAGATAAAAAATTGATCATAAAATCGTCATTTCAATAAAAATAAAAAATGAAGTGACATTACAATAAACGCATAACTATTATTTACACCCTCCACCCTCCAGATCAGCCTAATCTCTTGTGGGTTGCTGACTTCACATATATTCAAACCAATTCTGGTTGGGTTTATGCAGCAGTGAATCACACAATTTATAACTTGTAGTTCTCCCTCTTTAGAATGATTCAAGTTGATCATTTTCAATATCATTGAAAATATTCACTATAAAACTATTCTTGTCTTCTAATTCCTTTAACTCTTTAGATATAACATTTTCATATTTGTCAAAAAAACTTTGTAGATCTGGGTTTTTAGTAATGATATTTTCAATGAAAACTTTCTCGGTTTTACGTCGTTCGAGTACATTTTCCAAACTCTTTTTTTCCTCAATTAATGCATCTTTGACCTTTTTTACTTTCTCAACATTTCGATAGGATTTTAAATAAGAGGTTTCGCTGTATCTAAAAATATTACGGTTATCCTCGTCTCTCACTGTTAAAAGAAAATTGCATTTTACTAGTATATTTAATCCTCTATAAATACTTTGCTTTTCAGAGGGTTTAACAAATTGTCTATCATTAAAAATAGCCTTTATAAAGTCATTCGCTCGCCATTCGATGATTTCATGATTCAGTAAAATGTGAAAAAAATCACTATAAAAAGGTAGAGTATATTTTGACATGGATAAGCACAATTAAAGCAAAAGAGAGTTGATGACCTTAGTGTTGAACTGTATATAGAATCATAACTGTAACAATTGGTAGAGGATCAAAAATAGGCGCTTGAGATCAATGCAGATCTGGCAAGCTTGTTCAAAAGTTACCATCGAGCAATGCAAGGTAGACTTCTTGATTTCACAATACTAAGGAATCCTTAGTAATAACTCAAGTTGAAACTAAGAAAATCTTAGTTTTAAGGTGGGTGCTTATGTTTAATGCCAACACATAATTTAAATGTTTTTGCCTTACGTCTTCGTATAGCGCGCAAAGCAAAAAAACTTTCACAAGAGCGCTTAGGGATCTTGGCTGGAATTGATGAATCTTCTGCTAGTGCACGTATGAATCAGTATGAACGTGGAAAACATGTTCCTGATTTTTTAATGGCTTCCAAGATTGCAGAAATTTTAGATTTACCAACAGCATATTTTTATGTAGAAAACGATTTATTGGCAGAAATAATACAAGTTAGTCATACTTTAAGTAATGAGCAGAGGTTAGAAGTTCTACGATTTATTAAAGACTTACAAAAGTTTTGAATCTTATATCTTTCTTCTTGGATAAGATGAGTATAGTTCATGATCTAACTTTGACTTCGGTCTGGCGGAGGCAAAATGCTAGCTCATCTTGCCTGCTTCCTACGATTTAATCTCTGTTGTACTTTATTTTTAGATTTAAGTAATCAAAAAAGCAGAATAATATTACTTTAATTTGTTAGCTAAATGGATAACTTCATATATTAAACTTCCGTCATAAATCAAAAAACGTACAATTTATTTGATCTTAAATTAATCAGCAAAATTATTTAATTCAAGAGATAATCCTTGGATGAAATTCAAAGATATTCAAAAATT
>NZ_JBBCWZ010000054.1:0-22552 GCF_037145695.1 Acinetobacter sp. USHLN143 | reverse complement strand
AAGGCTGTTATAGCGCTTGACAAGACGCTGATCCAGGCCAGAGATGTTAAATTGAAGAGCATGCTCTTCAATTTAACGCAAAGTTCAGGAATTGTGTAGATACCTATGCCCATAGGGAGAGGGAGTTAAAAATCCTCCTGATCTGGAGGATTTTTTTCGCTTACATTTTGATAAAGCTTGCTCGCGCAAAATACCACAAAGTGGCGTAAATTAAAGCAAGCAAAATAAAAAGGGAGTTCTCCCATGCAACTGAATCATTACCTCAATTTCCAAGGTCAGGCTGAAGCAGCCTTTAACTTTTATAAATCAGTTTTTGGAGGCGAATTTTCAAGTCTGAGTCGTTATGGTGAAATGCCAACTGAAGAAGGTGTCACACTGTCGGAAGTGGATAAAAATAAAATCTTGCATATCTCACTTCCCATTAACGAATTTACAGAACTGATGGCATCCGATACGAATGATCAATTTTGCGCGCAAACCAATACCGTGTTTACGCAAGGTAATAACCACTATATTTCCATTAACTTAGACGCTAGCGAACAAGCTGAAGCACAACGACTCTTTGATGCTTTATCGGTGAATGGTCAAATTGAGATGCCGCTAGAAAGAACCTTTTGGGGCGCACTTTATGCCGCCTTTAGCGATCAGTTTGGAATCCACTGGATGATCAACTGTCAACTTGAAGAAAATTAAAGGTTTTTATCAAGACATAAAAAAGCCGGAATCAATCCGGCTTTTTGACAGTAACTTAATTTAAATTATGCACCTGTTTGATAATGTGCCTGTGCAACCGCAGTCGATGCCTGATACGGATTTCTGAAATCATTCAAACCAGCAGCAGCTTCCTGAATATCCTTACCTTCTTTAATCACAAAAGTATCGAAACCAGAACGCTTCATGTAATTCAGTACATCTTTGAATACATCTCCAGTAGCACGCAATTCGCCCTGGAAACCCTGACGGCGAAGAAGTGCTGCAAATGAATAACCACGGCCATCATTAAAACCGGCAAACTCAATAAAGATTGCATCGAGCTGATCGAGCGGAAAATCATTGGTTTCAGGCGAAGCATCTACAGTTAAGTACAATGCTTTTTTGCCTGTCACATTGGTAATTTGATCTAACTGTTCAACAGTTAATACCACATCACCCTGAGGCAAAACACCATCTTCACCCATCAATTGATAGGTATTGTCTGCAATCGTGCCATCTTTAGAGAGTACTTGAAGTGCGGTATTAAGCATATGCACGCTCCTTAAATGGTTGAATGCCGACACGGCGATAAGTATCGATAAACTCTTCACCTTCCTGACGCAGGTCAAGATAAGTATTCAAAATTTCTTCTACGATATCTGGTACGACTTCGGCTGCAAATGATGGGCCAAGAATGTCACCAATCGACGCATCATGATCCGCATTTCCACCAAGCGTAATCTGGTAGAACTCAGCGCCTTTTTTGTCTACACCTAAAATACCGATGTTACCAACGTGGTGGTGACCACAGGCATTCATACAGCCTGAAATATTCAGATCCAGTTTACCTAGGTTATAAATCGTATCCAGATCATCAAAACGGCGTGAAATTGCTTCAGAAATCGGAATCGACTTCGCATTCGCCAATGAACAGAAATCACCGCCCGGGCAGCAAATAATGTCGGTCAAGAAACCGATATGCGCACGTGCCAGGTTATTTTGGTCAAGGGTTTGCCATACAGCGAACAAATCTTTTTGTGGTACATCGACCAGGGAAATGTTTTGTTCATGCGTGGTACGCAGCTCACCGAAAGTGTACTGATCGGCAAGATCTGCAATCAGGTTCATTTCTTCTGTGCTGACATCACCCGGTGCAATCCCGGCACGTTTCAGTGAAATCGTCACGATACGATAACCTTTCACTTTATGTGCATTGGTATTGATGTTGAACCACTGTTTGAATTTTGGATATTGTGCAAATAGTTCAGTGAAATCTTCATCTGCATAATCTTGGTAGTCAAATGGCGTGAAGTTCTCATCCATTTTCGCCAAGGTGTCTGCATCGATTTTCAGTGTTTTAATCGTATGCGCAAATTCAGCTTCAACTTTCTCGGCAAATACTGCTGGTGTTAAAGCTTTTACCAGAATCTTGATACGTGCTTTATATTTGTTGTCGCGACGGCCATGCAAGTTATACACACGAAGGACTGCTTCCAGATAAGCAATCAGGTCTTCACGCGGCAAGAACTCACGGATAAAGCTACCAATCACTGGCGTACGGCCGAGACCACCACCGACTTTGATTTTATAGCCCATTTCGCCTGCTTCATTACGCACAATATACACACCGATATCGTGGAATGCAGTGGCTGCACGGTCAGTTTCTTCAAGCGCAGAGACTGCAATCTTGAATTTACGTGGCAAGAAAGCAAATTCCGGATGGAAGGTTGACCATTGACGGATCAATTCACAAGTCGGACGTGGATCGGCAATTTCACCTGCAACCACACCGGCATACTGATCCGTCGTGGTATTACGGATACAGTTACCTGAAGTCTGAATCGCATGCATTTGCACAGTGGCCAGTTCAGCCAGCATATCCGGCACATTTTCCAGCGCAGGCCAGTTAAACTGGATGTTTTGACGGGTCGAAATATGCGCGTAGCCACGGTCATATTCTTTTGCCAAATCAGCCACTTTACGAAGTTGTTTTGAGTTCATCAAACCATAAGGCACGGCAATACGTAACATTGGCGCATAACGCTGTACGTACAGACCATTTTGCAGACGAAGCGGACGATACTCATCTTCAGTGAGTTTACCGGCTAAATAACGTTCCGTTTGGTCACGGAACTGTGCAACACGTTCATTAATCAGTTGCTGATCGAAATCAGTATATAAATACATGGCGTACAGCTAGTAGTTTCTATTATATCGCCGGCAAGGATAGCGAGATTGAACCTATCAATAAAATGCTTTTTATACATATTTCATAGCGGTTTTATTGATAAGCCTGTCAAAGTTTCACGGATCTCAGTATTTACAGCACTGGATTAAATTTAAAGTAATAATGATGAAAATCTTCAATTATTATTACTTATTTTCATATAGGAAAAATTTCCTCTCATTTCATTAATAATCTAATTAACACGTTAAGAATATTACCAATTTTGACTTTCTCCCAATTGCTGTCCTACAAACTCATAGCGTATCGTAGAACGTGAAAATTTAATCGGACAAGCCAATTGTGCTTCGGTCTGCTGACTATTGGATTTGAGTGGCACTTGTACGACCCATGCCCGCTGCTGGGCCAGATCAGAATGTAACGCTTCTTCAAGTTTGAGCACCGGTTCAACACAGACATCCAACGCGGCAAACAGCGTTTGCCATTCAGATAAAGACTTAGTCTTGATTTTATTCTGAATCGCCTGCTTCACTGCAGCATGATCTTCAGCGGCATAAGAAGCGCCTTTTTCCAGAAGAATCGGCAGCTCTAAAGCCTGAGCCAATCCCTGCATAAATTGTGGTTCCAGACTGCCAATCGACAGATAACGCTCATCCTGAGTTTCATAATAGTCGTAAAAAGTCCCGCCATTCAGATACCCCGATTCTGGCCGTTGATGCTGATTACCGGCCAGACTGGCAGAAGCCGCCAGATTATTCATCGTCACCACACAGTCGGTCATGGAAATATCAATATATTGCCCTTTGCCACTTTGCTGGCGTTCAATCACTGCGGCCAGAATCGCAATCACGGCATGCATGGAACCACCCGCAACATCAGCGACCTGAATTCCCAAGGCAGGTGGGCCATTTTCAATCCGACCACTGTGTCCAGCAATTCCAGATAAAGCCAGGTAATTAATGTCGTGCCCTGCCTTATCTTTATATGTGCCAGTTTGGCCATAACCTGTAATGGAACAGTAAATCAGTTTCGGATTAATTTCGCTTAAGGTTTGATAATCTAGCCCTAGACGTTGCATCACCCCGGGACGGAATTGCTCAATCACAATGTCATAATCTGCAATCTTGGATTTAACCAGTTCAATATTCGCAGGATCTTTCAAATCCAAAGCAACCGATTGCTTGTTTCGGTTCAGATAACTCTGTGAAGTGGCCTGTCCATTGGCAAAGGGTGGCATTAATCGCAACAGGTCCGGTCGGGTTGGTGATTCAATATGCACAACTTCTGCACCTAAATCAGCAAGATATAATGTAGCAAACGGGCCGGGTAAAAGTGTAGAAAAATCGAGGATTTTCAATCCTTTTAATGCATATGACATTGGAGTATTTGCTCTACTTATATTGCTTTTTTCAGCATCATAGGCACATAAATGAACAAAAACAATGTCATGTTCAGCCATTTACCTTGATAGTTTCGGCAATCTAATATGTAAGAAAATGGCAAGGTGTTCTTATAAATTGCCATTGCTTTATTATTTTTCGTCATTTAGGTCAATTATTAGTGAACATTAAAGAGACTGAAGGATTAAACATGAGTCGCGATACGATCAGTATCCATTTCGTCAATGCAGCCTTATCTGGCGTTAAGCGTCTGGGCATGGATGTCGATACTTTATTGTCTCACGTCGGGATTGAAGCAGAACTGCTGCATCAGCCCAAAGCGCGTATTTCGCCTGAACAATATACCCGCTTTATTAAAATGCTGTGGATGGTGACCCAGGACGAGCATGTCGGCTTTGACAAACAGCAACGCCGGTTGGGTACTTTTGCGATCATGTGCCAGCTCATCATTCATGCCAAAACCCTCGGTGATGCACTAGAACTTTCTTCCCAGTTCTACAAACTCTTTGGTGATGAATGGTCGGTGACCCTGGAGCGTGACAAACACGAAGCTCGTCTTGTTCCACTCATTCCAAATGCAATGGATCCGGATCATTTTATTACTGAAAGCATGTTGATGATCTGGCATGGCTTGGCGTCTTGGCTCATTGAACGTCGCCTGCCACTGGAACGCGTGCATTTTAGCTATCCACGTCCAGCCCATGCCGATGAATATGATGCCCTGTTCTTTGCGCCGGTAATGCAGTTCGATATGCCACGTACCGAAATTACTTTTGCTGCGGACTATCTGGACCTGCCAATTCGTCAGAATGAAGAAACCTTAGAAGAGTTTTTGAAAGCTGCGCCGGCACAATTGCTAGTGAAATTCAAAAACACCAACTCGCTGACTTCACGGATTCGTGATGTGCTGAAGAGCCAGATTGGGGAAGAAATGCCGACATTAAACGATGTCGCGTCGATGTTATATCTATCACCACAAACCTTGCGCCGCCGTCTGGCAGCCGAAGGCAAAAGCTATCAAGGCGTAAAAGATGCCTTACGCCGTGATGCTGCAATTCACTTATTACTTAATCCGGATCTAACCCTTGAAGATGTTGCACAACAAGTCGGTTTCAGTGAAACTAGTACTTTCCACCGCGCCTTCAAGAAATGGACCGGTGTAACCCCGGGTCTGTATCGTCAATTGCATGGCTATCATTAATCAAATGATGTTGCGAAATAACATTTAAAAATTAAAACCAGTTCTCTCCGCCTAAGCAAAAGCTTAGGCTTTTTTATAGCTAAAATTGGCTAAATCGCTCAAATGATCTGGCCCGTTCTCGTCATTGCACTTCAAAAATTAAGTATTACACTCGAGTCATTAGAATAATTTTCATCAAATCAATAAAAGGGACATGCTATGAGCGAGGCATATATTATTGACGCCATTCGTACGCCACGCGGAAAAGGCAAAAAAGATGGATCTTTACATCAAGTAAAACCCATTTCATTACTGACTGGTTTACTCAATGAACTGAAAGACCGTCACGGACTGGACACCTCAAAAGTCGATGATATTGTGCTGGGTTGTGTCACCCCGATTGGTGATCAGGGGGCCGATATTGCCAAAACGGCTGCTATTGCTGCCGGCTGGGACAATGATGTGGCCGGTATACAAATCAACCGTTTTTGTGCTTCCGGTCTGGAAGCTGTCAATCTGGCCGCACAAAAAGTCCGCTCTGGCTGGGAATATCTGGTTGTGGCAGGTGGAGTCGAATCCATGTCCCGCGTGCCGATGGGTTCTGACGGTGGTCCTTGGGCACTGGACCCTGAGACCAATATGGCCTGTGACTTTATTCCACAAGGTATTGGTGCAGATTTGATTGCCACGATTGACGGTTATACGCGTTCTGATGTAGATCAATTTGCCGAACAATCACAACAGAAAGCAGCTGCCGCTCAAGCCAATGGTTATTTCAATGCATCCGTGATCCCGGTAAAAGACAAAGCCGGTGTGGTGATTCTGGACAAAGATGAATTTATCAAACCGACAACGACCGCAGAAGGCTTGGGCAAACTCAATCCAAGTTTCGCCACTATGGGGCAAATGGGCTTTGATGCAATTGCCCTGCAAAAATATCCTGAAGTCGGTGCTATCAATCATGTGCATCATGCCGGGAATTCTTCAGGCATTGTCGATGGTGCGGCTGTGGTTTTGATCGCATCGGAACAAGCGGTAAAAGAACAAGGTCTGAAGCCACGAGCCAAAGTACTGGCCACGGCACTGGTCGGTGCAGATCCAACCATCATGCTGACCGGCCCTGCCCCGGCTGCTCGTAAGGCCTTGGCTAAGGCGGGTTTAACCATTGATGATATTGACCTGTTTGAAGTCAATGAAGCTTTTGCTGCCGTGGTGATGCGCTTTATCAATGAAATGAAGATTGATCCTGCCAAGGTGAATGTCAACGGCGGTGCAATTGCCATGGGACATCCACTCGGTGCGACTGGTGCGATGATTTTAGGGACATTACTGGACGAGTTAGAACGCCAGGGCAAAAAACGTGGAGTAGCTACACTTTGCGTGGGTGGCGGTATGGGCATCGCAACCATTATTGAACTGGTATAAGGAGAAAAATAATGAGCGCAATTCAATATCAAAAAAATGAAGATAATATTGTTATTTTAACGTTTGATTCTCCAAACCAGTCTGCCAATACCATGAATGCCGACTTTCGTACGGCACTAGATGAAGTCGTTGTCCAGTTACAAGCAGATGAAGATATTGCCGGGATTATTTTCCGTTCAGCGAAAAAAACTTTCTTTGCTGGCGGCGATCTGGATGAACTGATTCAAGCCACTCCTGAGCATGCAACTGAATTCTTCAATATGATTGAAGAGATGAAAGCCAAACTACGCTATATCGAAACTCTCGGTATTCCTGTGGTTGCTGCACTGAATGGCACGGCGCTTGGCGGTGGCTGGGAAATTGCCCTGTGTGCCCATCATCGTATTGCCCTGAATGACCCTAAAAGCAAATTTGGCCTGCCTGAAGTCACACTGGGTTTATTACCAGGTGGCGGTGGTATCGTCCGTAGCATCCGCCTGCTCGGTCTGCAAAATGCCCTTCCTTTATTAATGGAAGGCAAACAGTTTGGAGTCGATAAAGCTAAATCTTTAGGGCTGATTCATGAGGTCGCAGACAGTACCGATGAACTGTTGAAAAAGGCCATTGCCTGGATCAAAGCCAATCCAAAATCTCAGCAGCCATTCGATGTAAAAGGCTATAAAATTCCGGGTGGTAGCCCTTCGACACCAGCAGTTGCCCAGATGCTGGCAATTGCTCCGGCGATGCTGCGCGATAAAACCAAAGGCTGTTATCCTGCGCCTGAAGCGATCATGTCGGCTGCGGTAGAAGGTGCACAGGTCGATGTCGATACTGCCCTGACCATTGAATCGCGTTACTTTACTTATTTGGCGACCAGTCAAATTTCTAAAAATATGATTGGCACTTTCTGGCATGGTCTGAATGCAATCAAGTCCGGTGCCAGTCGCCCTCAAGATATTGAAAAGTGGAAAGCCACTAAAGTCGGTATTTTAGGTGCAGGCATGATGGGTGCTGGGATCGCCTATGCCACTGCCAGCACAGGCATTCCAGTAGTTCTGAAAGATATTTCATTAGAAGCGGCTGAAAAAGGCAAATCCTATAGCCAGAAACTGCTGGATAAAAAAGTCGCTCAAGGGCGTTTATCAGCCGAGAAACGAGATCAGTTTTTAAGCCTGATTCAAACAACTGCATCGAATGAAGATCTAGCGGGTTGTGACCTGATCATTGAAGCCGTATTTGAGAATCCCACGCTCAAGGCTCAAGTTACACAAGAGGCAGAACAATATCTTGCCAGCAACGGCGTAATGGCTTCGAATACCTCGACCCTGCCGATCACAGAATTAGCCCAGGCTTCAAAAAATGATCAGAACTTTATCGGCCTGCATTTCTTCAGTCCGGTCGATAAAATGCAGCTGGTGGAAATTATCAAAGGTAAAAATACCTCGGCAGAAACGCTGGCCAAAGCTTTCGATTTCGTGCAGCAAATTGGCAAATTACCGGTTGTGGTAAATGACAGCCGTGGTTTCTTTACCAGCCGCGTGTTTGGTACCTTTGTGCAGGAAGGTTTACGCCTGCTGGCAGAAGGTGTACATCCAGCGCGAATTGAAATGGCTGCACTCAAAGCCGGTATGCCGGTGGGCCCATTGGCAATTCAGGATGAAGTATCCTTGACCTTGTCTGAACATGTAGCCAATGAAAGATACAAAGCTTTAGAAGCACAAGGTCAGACCATCACTAAATCACCTGCGGATGACGTGATTCACAGCATGATTCACGAATTTAACCGTAAAGGTAAGGCTGCAGGCGCAGGTTTTTATGATTATCCGGCCGATGCAAAAAAGCAGCTCTGGTCTGGTCTCAGCTACTGGAAAAAAGACAACGATATTTCTGAACAGGAAATGATTGACCGCTTCCTGTTTGTACAGGCACTGGATACCGTACGTTGTCTGGAAGAAGGTGTCCTTGAATCTGTCGTCGATGCCAATGTGGGTTCCATTTTTGGTATTGGCTTTGCCGCCTGGACGGGCGGTGCAGTACAATTCCTGAATCAGTATGGTTTAGCCAAAGCCGTGACCCGTGCCAAAGTACTTGAAAATAAATATGGCGAACGCTTCAAAGCCCCACAACTCCTCAAAGATCGCGCAGCACACGCCCAGCCGATTCAATAACTTAGGCACTTAAATAAAAGAGGAACGTGTTTCCTCTTTTTTATCTTCTGGATTTGCTTAATGCACTGGATAGACTCATCTGATGACAGATTTCGATCTGCTTTTTGATCAATTTATGTTATAAAGTTACATAAGTTTGATATCCACGTGGGTAAGACCTATGACTGATCACAGTTCACCTGAAAAATCTCCTTGGGGCTGGAAAGCACTTATCATCTTCTGTATTTTAGGTGGATTATTCATGCTTATTTTTTGGCTCGCGATAAGTAATGAACCGGATTACATGCCAAGCCAGCAAAATAAACAAACTACCCAGCAACACGCTTTTAAAAATGCACCGACGATGTCTCCAGAAGCCATTGCCAAAGCGCAGGCGGATCGTGAAGCACGTGAAGCTACCAATACGGCTCATCCAGGTACGACAGCCGCTGAACACAATATGTCAGCTGAAGAACATGCCAATATGGATAATGCCGAGCACAGCTCAAATGCAGCACATGGCCACTGATCCAGATTCAGTCTATGCATAAAAAAGCGAGGTCAATGCCTCGCTTTTTCGTATTTGAATGGCTGAAAATTAAAGCTTTAAATACATATCAATATGCGGAATTCCACAATCCAGATATTCATCACCTTGAGCTTCAAATCCCAGCGCTTGATAGAAGCCAATGGCGTGCACTTGCGAAGACAGCTTTACCAACTTACGCTGCTCTGCACGCGCATAGTCAATCACGGCCTGCATCAAGCGCTGACCAACACCTAAACCGCGTGCTGTGGTTAGGACTGCAACCCGACCGATACTGTTATTTGACAATAAGCGTGCTGTAGCAATCGCCTGATCCTGCTGAAAAACAATGAAATGTACAGCAACCGCATCTTCAACATCCCACTCATCTTCAGCTGCAATATGCTGTTCTTGAATAAACACGGCTTCACGAATCGCTTTGGCATACACTGCCAAATCTTTCCAGCTGCCGGACACTATTTTAAGTTCTGGACTATTTAGCATTTAGAACCAATTCCCTTCTGATCCCACTGGTCATTAAGCAACAATTCCAGTGAATGTTTCTGGATCCCATACATCTCTTTTAAGGCCTGAATTTGTGCCAGAACCGACTGATCAGGTTGTTGATAGTCTTTACGTTTTGTCGCCAGAATCATTTTATTTTTACTGGTATGTTCCAGCGCCACAAATTCAAAAACTTTGGTTTCATAACCATAAGCTTTGAGTAGTAAAGCACGTATGGTGTCAGTCAGCATTTCGGCCTGCTGTCCGGCATGAATACCAAACTGCAACATCGGACTCAGGACTTTCGGTGTTTGTAACTGTGGACGTAACTCCTTATGACAACACGGCGCGCACATGATCATCTGTGCATTCAGGCGAATCCCGCTATGAATCGCAAAATCTGTTGCTACATCACAGGCATGCAAGGCAATCATCACATCCAGACGTTCTGGCGCATAAGTACGCACATCCCCCTGGAAAAAGTCCAGCTGATCAAAACCAGATTGCTGCGCGACATTCTGGCAGAATTCAACCATTTTCGGATTAAGCTCTACCCCGGTGACATACGGCGTTTGACCATGTTTTTGCATATAGTCATATAAAGCACAGGTCAGATAGCCTTTACCCGAACCAAAATCCACCACACGCAGGCCCTCGGCTTGTGGCTTAATCTGCGCCAAGGCACCTGAGAAAATTTCCACAAACTTATTAATCTGCTTCCATTTACGCGCCATGCTCGGAATGATTTGCGCTTTTTGATCGGTAATACCGAGATGCTGGAGAAAAATACTGTCCTGATCGACAAAACGTTGTTTAATCCGGTCATGGCCTTGTTCAACAGGCTTCACCTGATTCATCGCTGCTTTATGTTTGCTGCGCGTTAACATGGCTTTTTTCTTGTTTTTTTTCAGCTGTAATTCTTCATCGACGGTGATCAGATTGGCTTGTTTGCAATATGCTAACAATGTAGTCACCTGCGATAAAGCTTCTTCTAAAGGATAATTTTTGGTGACATCCTGAGTCTTGTAACGATACAGACAGCTCAATACGCGCTGTTCATTTAATGTAATGACTCGCAAGGTCATTTTCTCTAAATCCTGCAGTTCACCTTTATACTGGCTTAAGATCAGGCGATCAAATTGATCCCTTTCAACAGCTTGCTGAAAGGTGTCCAAGAATTGCTGTTCCTGATCTGAGAGAGTTGCCAACGTTGACATAGATAAAACCTGAAATGAATTGCGCATCAAGTTTAAATCTTCTTAACCTAAAAGCAAAATTGAATTATTATACAAGTGTATATTTGAAGAAGAATGACAATCATGCAGAATGCTCCACTGGTTCCAGATTATGATCAAAATGAGGAATGGATTAACTATATTAGTCATGGCGTAGGTGCCGGGCTGTCCATTGTTGCTGGTATTCTTTTGATTATTAAAGGGTCTTACCTCAGTACTGGACAATGGATTGGACTGTGGGTTTATGCACTGAGCATGATTCTGCTGTTTTCTGCTTCAATGCTTTACCACATGGCCACTGCAGCAGACCGCCGTTATTTTTATAAAAAAATCGATCATACTGCGATTTATTATTTAATCGCCGGAACCTATACCCCTTTCCTGTCGATTGCCATTCCGACTGCCAAAGCCCAGTATTTATTGATTGCTCTCTGGGTGATTGCTCTTCTTGGTACACTTTTCAAGTTCGTTTTCATTCATCGTTTTCAGAAACTTTCTTTGGCGGCTTATCTGGCCATGGGCTGGCTGGCGCTGCTGGTGATTGATGATATGCAGCAATATTTAAGTGCTCAATCTTTAACCTTTCTCATCATTGGTGGACTCGCTTATACCGTGGGTGCATTGTTTTACGCTTTAAAAAGAGTAAGATATACCCACGCTATCTGGCACATATTTGTATTGATAGGCGCAGGATCACATTTTCTGTCTATCTATCTTTACGTGATTTAATCATCTCCTTTTTCATTTCAGTGACCCTGAGCGAGTTGAAGCGAGAAGATTGCAGTTGTTTTTTTAAAAAATTACGCCTTTTTTAAAAAGATTACGCTTTTAAAACTAAGTTTTTTTATTTTTAGTAAGTGTAAGGTTTTCCATGGCGTCGTCTAATTCTGCTGCTCAGCCAGCACAAAATTCAAAATTTCGCGTTTTAACAGCGAGCTTGGTAGGCACCACAATCGAATTCTTCGATTTTTATATTTATGCCACCGCTGCTGTCATTATTTTTCCGTATCTGTTCTTCCCTACCAGTACAGATCCGATGACCGCAACCATTCAGTCTCTTGCGACTTTTGCCATTGCCTTTATTGCCCGTCCGATTGGTGCAGCATTATTTGGTCATTTAGGTGACCGGATCGGACGAAAAGCCACCTTGGTCGCTGCTTTGCTGACTATGGGGATTTCAACCGTTGCGATTGGTCTATTGCCAACTTATGCGCAAATCGGAATTGCTGCGCCACTGTTACTTGCACTGTGCCGTTTAGGTCAGGGCTTGGGTCTAGGTGGTGAATGGTCAGGTGCGGTACTTCTTGCAACTGAAAATGCCCCGGAAGGCAAACGTGCCTGGTATGGCATGTTCCCGCAACTGGGTGCTCCGATCGGCTTTATTCTGGCAACAGGTTCTTTCCTGACGCTTGGCGCTTTCATGTCTGAAGCTGACTTTATGGCTTGGGGCTGGCGTATTCCGTTTATCTCAAGTGCCTTGTTGGTAATTGTCGGTTTATGGATCCGTTTAAAACTGCATGAAACGCCTGCTTTCCAGAAAGTGCTGGATAAACAAAAAGAAGTAAATGTTCCTTTTGTTCAAGTGTTCAAAAAGCACTCTCGTATGCTGGTTCTGGGTACGATTGCTGCAATCTGTACATTTGTTGTGTTCTACCTTACTACGGTATTTGCATTGCAATGGGGAACCAAACAACTCGGTTATTCCCGTGAAGAATTCCTGCAATTGCAGTTAGTTGCAACCCTGTGTTTTGCTGCATTCATCCCGCTTTCAGCAGTATTGGCAGAGAAATTTGGCCGTAAGACTACTTCCATTGCGGTATGTGTCATTTCTGCGATCTTCGGTATCTTCTTTGCAGATATGCTTGAATCTGGCAGCACCTTGGTGGTGTTCCTGTTCTTGTGTATTGGTCTGGCGATTATGGGCTTAACTTATGGGCCAATCGGTACTGTATTGTCTGAAATCTTCCCGACTTCAGTACGTTATACAGGTTCTGCATTAACCTTTAACTTGGCAGGTATTTTCGGCGCATCATTTGCACCGCTAATCGCAACCAAGCTGGCAACGGCCTATGGTCTGTCTGCAGTCGGTTATTACCTGACCGCAGCATCTATCCTGTCGCTTGTCGCGTTTTTACTGATTCGTGAAACCAAGAATGATGATGTAAACAATCAGATCTAAGGTTTTAGATCGATTCAAAAGCCAGCACTCGATGCTGGCTTTTTTTATGATTTCACAACAAAACTCGGCTACTTATCTCGTTAAATTTGCTCAACAATCAAATGAACTCAATTCAAAAAAATGAGGCAAGGCCATGCAGGATCTTATTGAATACCTCTCGCAGGAGCAGTTGGTCAATATCATTATTTTGCTGGAAGATGATAAAAAATTAGAAGCTGTTCGCTATATCACCAAGAATACACCCTTGGATGAAGCTCAGGCACTGCAAGTGATTGATGAAATTGTGCGGGAACATGATGTGGTCATGAAGCATGAAAGTACCGGTCCACGCTTTAGTGATGATGCCGATGATATCAACCTGGTGACACCGCCACTGGAAATCCCCACCCATCCTAGTTTGAGTACACCCACAGAAGCTGAAATCACTGCGCAACAATTACGTGAAAATGTGCCAACCCAAAAAATTGAAAAGAAAATCTGGATGATGGCAGCCGTCGCAGTCGTGTTATTGATTCTGGTCTGGATTATCAGTTAACGCAGTACAGAATGCCGACTGAATTTAGATTAGTTCAATAATATCAATGGTAGGCGGCACCCGGAAACGGAAAGGCACGCCGACTAAGCCGGTACCGACAGTAACGAACACATCTGCATGTTCATGGCGGTACATGCCCTTTTTATGTCCCAAAATTGAAACCTTTTTCATGACGTAATTAGTTAACCAAGGCAGCTCCACCTGTCCGCCATGAGTATGTCCAGACAGCATCAGAGGGCGCATCGGCAGTTTGGGAATCATATCGACCGTATCCGGGTTATGCGAAAGAATGACCCAAGGCTTGTCCTGAGGCAAGTCTGGCAAACTGCGCATATCGGCTTTTCCAGCCCAGAGATCACCCACGCCCAAAAGGCGAAACTCATCAAATTCGACAATTTTACCTTCGATATCCATGACCTGATTGACTTGCAGTGCATAATACAACAATTCCTGAATCGGGGGGCCAGGATATTGCTCGTCATGGTTACCATTGACTGAATAGACCGGAGCGTGAATCTCTTTTAAAACTGCCAATTCCTGTGCCAGTTTATTTTCTGGCTCGTAAGTCCAGTCGCCAGCAACCACCACCAAATCAGGTTGAATATGATTTAATTTGTGTACAATTTGTCGCAACTGACGCTCATGACCCGAAAACAGACCGATATGCAAATCTGCAATCAGGGCGATTTTTACTGGCTGCTTTAAACGTTTATCTGCATTGATCTGATATTGTGTCGTTTTCACTTGAATTAAATGTGGCTCGATAAAGCGTGCATAAGTCAAAACCCCACTCAGCAAAAATACAAAAATAGCTTCATGCAGCGAATAATACCCCGTCCATCCAGCATAAATACTGAAGAAAACCAAAGGGATTAATAAATAGGCAAGATAAAACGCCAGCAAATGACCAAAAGCTTTAAAGGGATGAATGGTTTCGGTACGTGATTGGCTCGACCATGCCTGAGCCACAGCCCAGATGGCTAAAATCGCCATTCCTAGATAAAAATAAAACAGTACGGAATTCGAATCCCACATAAATTGGCCTTATTCAGTCGAGCAGCAGATTACTGGCTTTATATTTATCTTTTCATAGCTGGCAATTATACTCAATTCTAATTTTTCATTCTTCGACTTATATGGCCACTGCTCCCCGCGATCAAGTTCATCTTCAATCCTCAAGTTTTATACGCACTCATCGCTATAAAGCCGGCATTTTACTGAGCTGTAGCCTGGTACTGGGTCTGCCTGCGTGTAGCACCTTACCCAAGCAAACCGAACAGCCAAGCCAGATGGCATTTGAAACGGATACATCGCGAACCAGCCTGGCACAAATTGTTGAACCTTTACGTGATCAGAACATCGGGTTGACCGGTTATCGCGTGCTGTATGATCCGCTTGAAGCACTGGCTGCGCGGATTCAGCTGATTAATAAAGCGGAACGCAGTCTGGATCTGCAATATTACATTTGGGATAATGACCGAATCGGTGCCCTCGCCCTGCATGCGATTATTCAGGCAGCGGATCGTGGCGTAAAAGTGCGCCTGTTGATGGATGACAATAATGCCAAGAAAATGGAAGGGATTTATCTGGCCTTAAACCAGCATCAGAATATCGATGTCAAACTGTATAATCCCTATCGCTTTCGTAAATACCGCGCCATGGACATGGTGCTGGATTTAAAGCGCATTAACCGCCGCATGCACAATAAAAGTTTTATTGCCGATAACCAGATTGCCTTGATTGGCGGCCGCAATATGAGCAACCAGTATTATAATGTCAGTGAAAGCTATCAGTTCTCTGATGTCGATGTGATGCTGGTCGGTGCGGCATCGGATGAAATCATTCATTCCTTCGATGAATACTGGAATGATGATTATGCCTATCCGGTGCAAGAGGTTGTGAATCCACGGCATCATGGCTTACGTTTTCCAAGTTTAAAAGAACAGCTAGAAACCCATAGTCAGGATCCAGCGACTCAAAATTATCTGGATCTGGCCAATCGTTCCAGAGCCTTTGACCAATGGCTGGAACAAAACATTCAGCTGGATTGGGTGGAAGCTGAAGTGGTCAAAGATCCACCGAGCAAAATCAAAGCCAAGGCCAAAACCGAAGAACACCTGAATTTCCAGTTATTACAGCGCCTGGAAAAACCTGAACAAAGTGTCGATATTGTCTCTGCCTATTTTGTCCCGGAAAAAATTGGTGCAGACCGTTTAAAGAAACTGGCGAATGAGAATATCAAGGTTCGCGTCCTGACCAACTCTTTTAAGGCCAACGACGTTGCCGTGGTGCATGCCTTTTATGCCAAATATCGTCAGGATCTATTGGAAAATGGGGTGCAGCTGTATGAGTTCTTGGCAGCGCCAGAAGCTAATCACCTAAATGCCAATACTGAGGAAATTTCGAAAAAAGCTAAAGTCAGCCTGAAAGGACTGAGCCGTTCCAGCCTGCATGCCAAACTGATGGCACTGGATCAAAAACAGGTGTTTATTGGTTCTTTTAACTTTGATCCGCGTTCAGCCTATTTGAATACTGAAATTGGCGTGTTGCTGAACAGTCCGTCTTTGGCACGTGCAGTACACGACACCATGGACAAAAATTTAAGCAAATATGCGTATAAACTGGTGCTGGATGCGAATCAGAACATTAACTGGAAAATCAAGAAAGCCAATGGTGATGTTCAAACGTTTACCAAAGAACCAAAAATGAAATGGTATCAGAAAGCTGGACTTAAACTGGTGTCGTGGCTGCCTATTGAAGGCTTTATGTAAGTTTGATTCTTTGAACAAAAACCATAAAAAAGCCTCTTATTGAGGCTTTTTTAATACCCGTGACTGAAGTTCAACTAGGCCAGTCTGCATTTTTTCTTGGACCACACGGGTAAGGCTTTCAACCGTATGCCCTTCCGTGGCAATTGCAGGTAAAGCCACTAAATGTGCAATGACTTGCGGCATTTCCAGTACTTTTTTGACATGGGCAGCAAAACTGATGTCATTGACAAACGGCGCAACCATATCCAGTTCACCCTGCTGATTCACATAACAAATCAGACAGATTTGTACAGGACGCTGCGCTTCAATCGCGGCGCCTAAAATCCGGCCGTGCACTTTTTTGATGGCTCGCCCATCAGAAGTCGTCGCTTCAGGAAAGAACAGCACCGGAATATTCTGTTTCAGGAAACCGGTAATTTGTTCACGAATCCTGACGGAATCTCCTGAACCACGTTTAATAAATAAGGTGCCACCACCCTTGGCCAATTTGCCTAGAATTGGCCAGTTCTCAATTTCTGCTTTCGCCAGAAAAAATACGCGTGCCCCTGAACCCAGAACTGCAATATCGAGCCAGGACACATGGTTACTGACCCATAAGGCGGGTTCACGCGGAATCTCGCCATGTACCCGCACTTCGATATTGAATACTTTGCATAACTGGCGGCAAAAATGTTGCACATAGCGAGTATTGGTCGGGTTATTCGGATTTTTATATAAGCCATGACGAAAAACCAAATAGAACCCCTCACTGATGGTGGCCAATGAGGCGGTAATTTTCCGGCTATACAGAAAAAACTTGGCCAAGCCTTCGATATCTGGAGTCTGGTTTTGTACAGTTGAGTTCATAAAAACGTCATTAAATCCTAAGCGAGATACAGGGAATATCCACGAATTAAACTCATTCTATACTGTTCATTCGCAACTTGCATTGATAATAAAAATAGACCAATAGCATCTATATCTTCAATTTTAATTGGATTAAAAAATCATTCAAAATAAAACTATCGAAATATTAGATTGAAAAGGATCGTAGCCATGCCAGATCAAACCCAGCCCGCGAACGACACACCTCCGCCTTTACAAGTGCTCAAATATATTTTGGGCGGCACCTTCATCTATGCCGTGGTACTGGTAACACTTGCACAACTGTTTATCAGCGCACTTTAAACCAAAGCCGCGCTAATTCGGTATCTGCTCAGCCCTTTTTCAACTACACTAAAGTTTTCAAGTGGAGATTGGCCTGAGTGGAATATTTACAACAACATCGAGGGAAAGAGCGCGTCATTCTGGTGAGTGTCAGCGTACAAATGCTGGATGACCTTGATGCTGAAGAGTTTCGTTTACTGGCCCAGTCTGCAGATGCTGAAATTCTGGAACATATTTATGCTCAGCGGGTGAAACCCGATGCCAAATTTTTTATCGGCTCCGGCAAGGCAGAAGAAATCGCTGAGCGTGTTGAAGAACTGGATGCCAATCTGGTCATTTTTGACCATGCCCTGACCCCAGCCCAAGCCCGAAATCTGGAACAGGTGATCAAATGCCGCGTGGTCGATCGTACTGAACTGATTCTGGATATTTTTGCCCAGCGTGCCCGTACCTATGAAGGTAAGCTGCAAGTCGAACTGGCACAGCTACAACATTTATCTTCACGTTTAATTCGTAGTCGTGGCAATCTCGACAGTCAGAAAGGCGGGATCGGTTTACGTGGTCCCGGTGAAACCCTGCTGGAAACGGACCGCCGCTTGCTGCGTATCCGTATGGGACAGCTCAAGGCACGCATTGATAAAGTCCGCCAGACCCGGATGCAAGGTCGTGTAGCCCGTCAAAAAGCGGCTGTTCCAACAGTATCTTTAGTCGGCTATACCAATGCAGGCAAGTCGACCCTGTTTAACTTACTCGCCAACAGCGATGTCTATGCAGCCGATCAGCTGTTTGCCACTTTGGACCCTACTTTACGGCGTCTGGAATGGGATGGGATTGGCAATCTGGTACTGGCCGATACGGTAGGTTTTGTCCGTAACCTTTCCCATTCGCTGGTTGAATCCTTTAAAGCAACTTTGGAGGAAACCGTAGAAGCCACGCTGTTACTGCATGTCATTGATTCAAGCAGCCCAGAAATGCTGGAGCAGATTGAAGCTGTAGAAAAAGTGCTGAAAGAAATTGGTGCCGATGTTCCGATCCTGCAGGTTTATAACAAAATTGACTGTAGCGGTGAAGAAGCCAAAATTATTTATCGACGTCCGGGCGAACCGGAACGGGTTTATGTTTCGGCACATAGTGGCGAAGGTATCGATCTGCTGCGTAAAGCGGTACATGAATCCTTGATGGGGAAACTGCAATCCTTCGATTTAATCCTGAAACCCGCTTATGGCAAGCTGCGTAACCAGCTCTATGGTCTGAATGTGATCCAGTCAGAACATTATGATGATGAAGGCCAGCTGCATCTTCATATTCGAATTGCCCCACAAAAACTGGAACAGTTGATTAAACAGGCGCATTTACCTTTAGAGGAAATTCTGGGCAAACAGGCCCAACAATTTCAGCGTCCACTGGAAGCGTTTGAAATCCAGTCAAAGATCGAGTAAAACTTGATAAGTAAACTTATTAATATTAATGATCATAGCAATGAACTGGATAAAACGAATAGATTGGCCAGCATGGATCGGTACCCTGTTACTTATTATTGTCTTTCGGGAAGCTTCGGTCTGGTTAATGACCCAACTGAATCATCCTGAATTAGGTAATCTGGTCGGGTTATTGAGCCTTTTAATTGTGCTATTTACCTGGCGCTACTTTGGCAAACTCCCCGCCCGCCTCGTGGATACCAATAATAAACTGATGAAGGAAAGCGCCTTTGCTTTCCTGCCTGTCAGTGCAGGTGCACTAATGATGCTGGTACATATGGGCCAGAAAATTCCGGCCTTTCTGTTCATCATGTTTTTCAGCACCCTGATTCCTTTATGGATTTACGCCAAAATGGCCAAGCGCTGGTTATAGGAGTTCCGCATGTTATCTATTTTGTATGGCTTTGCGGTTACGCTCAGCGCCTATCTGATTGCCAAACCCTGTAACCGGTTCATACCGCAAATTCCCGTCATCGTGTTCAGCATGTTCTTTGTACTGGCGATTTTATTTGTGCTGGGCATTCCCTATGAAAATTACATGGATGAAGTTAATCCTCTCTTCAACCATTTACTCGGCTATGTGACCGTCGCCTTGGCTATCCCTCTGGCCGCGATGCGCTACGATGACTTGCCGCTCAAAGCCATTATCGGCATTTTGGTTTTTGCCAGTATCAGTGCTGTCGCCTTACCGATGGGACTGGCTTATCTGCTGCATATGTCCTCTGCAGACATTATGGCGTTTGCTACCCGTGCCGTGACTACTCCAATTGCGATTAATATTGCCACCCTGCTGGATGCACCCATCAGCATGGTCATTCTGATCGTGATTCTTTCTGGTGTGATTGGTGCAGCTTTTTCTCCATTTATTCTGAGACATATCAATGATGAACGTGCCTCCGGATTGGCTTTAGGACTGGCTGCACATGCCATTGGTACAGCTCAGGCCTGGCAGCGCGGCAGTGTTGCAGGTCGTTATGCTGCTTTTGGCATGGCGGTAAATGCGGTCTTCACCGCGATCTGGTTGCCAACTTTTATACTTTATTTGCAAAAAATGTGACTAGTGAATCAAATTATTCATTTGTTTTATAGGGTAATCGTTCTTACTATAGAGTAAGAACACTAATCTCACCTAGGAACAGATATATGAAAAAGGTTCAATTCTTTTCAACTTTACTTTTAGCCTCTTTCAGCCATCTGGCTTTGGCCTCTGACCTTTCAGGGACATGGAGAAATATTGACGACAAAACTGGTTCACCTAAAGCATTCCTCGAAATTCGTGAGACGGCTTCCGGCGTCTATGCTGCCAAGATCACAAAAATCACCCCGCGTCCTGGATATACCCCGAAAGAAAACTGTGTGTCCTGTCCTGCACCTTATACCAATAAACCTATTCTCGGCCTGGATGTGCTCACTGGCTTAAAGCACGTCGGCAATAACAGTTTTGCTCAAGGCAAGCTGCTTGATCCATTATCAGGGAATCTTTATAACACCAAAGCAAAATTAAGTGCTAATGGGAAACGTCTGATCCTACGCGGCTATATCGGCGTTTCAGCACTAGGCCGTAGTCAAACCTGGATTAAGCAGGATTAATTCCTGCTTTATTAAATAAAATGTGACGGGGTTATGCTTTAGTAGATAGAAGCTTGCATTTTAATGCATTAAGTTGTATGAATATTAAACATATGCTTTTTTTATGCAATATAGATTATGAAAGTGCATTAACGTAGTTTGCGTCAACATTCACCACATGGAATTAGGTGAATGTTCATAAAAAAATAAGGATAAGGATATCGCATGTATAAAATCGCAATTTTAACTGTTTTTTCAGCTTCTTTATTCACAGGCTCTATGGCCTTTGCTCAGGAGTTATCTGGTCTCTGGCAACAGATTGATGATAAAACTGGCTCACCTAAAGCATTGATTGAAATGAAAACTCAGGCTGATGGCTCCTATACCGGAACGATTACTAAAGTCACACCTCGCCCAGACTATACCCCACGGGAAAAATGTGTCAAATGTCCATCACCTTATACCGATAAACCGATAAACCGATTTTGGGATTAGACGTCATTAAAGGACTGAAACCCACCACCAAAAATAACTATGCACATGGCCGGGTACTCGATCCACTCACCGGCAAAATTTATGATTTAAAAGGGCGGATTTCTGCCAATGGGAAACGACTGACTTTACGTGGATATATCGGGATCTCTGCGATTGGTCGCACACAAACCTGGATTCGCCAGGATTAATAAAAACAGCACTTTTGTGTTGGGGATATTTTATTCATCTATAAAAAAGGCATAAATATAATGAAACAAACTAAATTAGGATTAATGTTCATCGCTGCACTGATGACTGGGACTGCTTATGCACAGGATCTGACGGGCATCTGGCAGCAAATTGATGATAAAACCGGCTCACCAAAAGCAATTATTGAAATTCGTCAAAATGATAATGGGACTTTTGCTGGAAAAATTATCAAAGTGACTCCACGTCCAGGCTATACTCCACAAAAGACCTGCAATAAATGTCCCGCGCCTTATACCAATCAGCCGATCATGGGCATGGATGTATTGACTGGCTTAAAACATGTGGAAGGCACCAACAATTATGAAAAAGGTAAAGTGATTGATCCATTGGCAGGTAAAGTTTATGACGCTCGAGTGCGTCTAAATGCCAATGGTAAACGTTTAACCTTGCGTGGTTATGTGGGTGTGTCCGCTTTAGGCCTTAGCCAGACCTGGATTCGCCAAGATTAATACCTAATTCTCATTATTCAAAAAAGCTGCCAAATTGGCAGCTTTTTTTAGTGTATCAACTCTATAGTATTCAGATAAGTGTTGACTATTTTAGTAAGATTTCTAACATGAGCGGGCGATGATAAAAATTCTTTGGAATGACTCTCTATGTTTAAAAAAATATTACTTGCCGCGCTTACAGCAGGATGTATGACGAATTTGTGGGCAAACGATATTACCGGGACCTGGCAACAAATTGATGATAAAACGGGGGCGGCTAAAGCGATTATCGTCATTAGCAAAGAAGCAAATAATACCTAACCTGAGTTCGACATAAAAAATAAATAAAAAAAAGCCTTAGCATCTGTAATATCTTGGTTACGAAGACAAAACATTTCAGAGCAAGGCTTTTTCATGGACTATATTAC
>NZ_JBBCWZ010000053.1:0-22937 GCF_037145695.1 Acinetobacter sp. USHLN143 | reverse complement strand
CGATGGATGTCTGGTGATTTGTAGTCATAAATTTTAGTCCCCACTTGTTTTTAAGTGGGGACTAAATTAAGGCTTATAGGACGAATTCATAAGGTGTGTTCAGCGGACGCTTACGTCGTATTCGCTTATAGCTCAAGTATTTAATGAGCAAACAAACAAAACATAGACTTGCTGCAATCGTGTACGCAATACTCAACATCCACCAAAACCCATGAATCCCTAATGCATTGCTTTGCCAATTGAACAGTGTCATTGGATGATACGCCACATACCAACTACCCTCTAAGCCCACGACCAACACCGTACTGATAAAAATAAACATTGGTCTGACAATTTCACGCCAGCAACGTAGCATTGCCAAACTAATCACCAGTAGCGCATCAAAGATATGCATCCAACACATTAACAAGATCAATGCCAAGGCTAATGCAATCACCTGCGCATCATTGCTAAATAACCCCACAATCCAACTATCTAAGCCCCAAATAGTCAATACGACAACGATAGCTATTAGCATCACAGCCATCAGTGCCCGCTTACTGAGTTGCCATGCAGCATCAATCTGCTCCGCACCGATTTTAGTCGACACCAAAATACCGAAGGCGGATGCCATCGACATCGGCAACATAAACATCAGGCCCAATAAACCAAGCATCACCTAATGTGCATTCACTACAATGTCACCCAAAGGCAAGATCAGCAAAGCAATCGCGCTGATGGCAAATACATCCACAAAAGTCACCACCGCATTGGGCAATCCAATTTTTAAAATTTTCAACAAAGTCTGCCAGTGAAAGAAAACACCAGACCACTGGATCTTTAACTTCTGCTCAAGGAAGAAAAAATAGTAAACAAACAACAGTACCCACTGCACAATTAAATGTGCCATGAATGCACCTTCAACCCCATAGCTTGTAACATAACCCTCAATGCCATAAATCAAGACATAAGCCAAAGCCACTTTGAGCAGTAAATAGATCATATTGGCGTAAAACACACGCTTAGCCTGCCCACAGGCTTGGGTGAAAATATATAAAATACGCAACAATAAATGCGCTGGAATCGTCCAAGCCAACAGCCACAGACATGGCACAATCAATGCCTGTAAGGCCGCATCTGCCTTTAAAAAATAAAGTAAAGGAGTCGCATGATTAAACAAGTACATCGCAACAGCAGAAATCACCAGTACAATCAAAATACTTTGCTTCACGATACGTTGTATATCCGCATAATCCTGACGTCCATTGGCTTCTGCCAGCTCTTGCATCATGCCCTGTAACACCCCAATACCCGTCACAAAGCACAAAGAATAAACAGACAAACAGACTGCCAATGCAGCCACATGCTGAGGTGAAAAATGTGATAGAAAAATCACGTCGAACAAACTACTGAGCATAATAATGGCATTACTGAGAAAAATAGGCACCCAAAGATGCAGAAACTGTTTCATCACCCTATCACTCGATTTTTTAATTCTTTTATAAGATTCGTTTTTTTTGGCAGATTATTTAGATCTGAGATATTTCATTAGAAATGTATACCAGTATCGTGCCATAAATTATTCTATTTCTTATTTTTTATAAAAATGATTTTACTCAGGTGCAGGCAATGCACTTCTTACAAAATAATCCGCCATTCCTATACCAGATTGCTATTATCGATGTCACAATTTTGAATTAAACCTCAATAACTCAAGAATAATGAAAGGAAAAGTACAATGAACCCAAAAGAAATGAGCGGTTTAGCATTACTGGAAGCGATGCGTGATGAAAAAATCCCGGCCCCAAGTATTAGCGAAACCATGTCGATGCAACCAGCAGTGATTGAAAGCGGACATGTAGAATTTAAGGTCAAAGCTGATCATCGACATTTAAATCCGCTTGGCGGCGTCCATGGTGGTTTTGCTGCAACCGTTTTGGATACCGTGACAGGCTGCGCGATTCATACTTTACTTGAAGCAGGTGTCGGTTATGGCACCATTGATCTGAATGTAAAGATGTGCCGCCCTATACCTCAGAATCAGCCACTGAAAGCCGTAGGAAAATCAATTAATCTCAGTAAAAATTTAGGTATTTCTGAAGGTCAGATTCTGGATGAAGAAGGTCGCCTGTATGCTCATGCCACTGCGACCTGTATGATTATTCGGACTGAATGAAATTGCTAGCCTGCACAACTCATCAGGTAATTCATTTAAATAATACTGCTTTTCGCCTGCCCCGCTTCAACAAATGACAAGCGTGGTCGAGTTAAGCCTTGAAACTCAAAATAATGCTTGGAAACATTGGCTAATTCCACATCTTGTGTTTGTGTTATTGAGGCTTGCCACGCTTTAGACTGATTGGTTCCCGTCAAAAGATTCCCAGAAATGGCATAGATATAAAGATCTTTGTCTCGCTCTTTCAGATAGTCTGCATTCAGGAAAACTTCAAAGTTAAATTGACGTTCAGTTTCTACCAACCATTTTTCTGCAAACCATAATTGCAGCAAATCACCTAAATAAAGTGATTTTTGCGCCAAGGGCCATAGCGTGATATGAGCGTCTTTAACCGGGATATAATACTGTGCAGGATCAGCAATAATTTGCAGATAGTTTTCTTGATAATAAGCCAGTTGAGAGAAAATTTGAGGGATGCTGAGCGTATTCATTCGCTGTCTCCGGTTTAGCCATTTTTGTGCTGGCAAGTAGGTTTAAATCCACACTGTTTGACCATTTGGTCAAACGACTTTATGGTTTTAATCTAGCAAGTGAAATTTATTCTGACAAGTATTTTTCGTGAAATTTATGCAATTGCCTAAATTAAAAACAGACAGGCTGTATTTATAATAAATATGATAATTTTTACTTGACCCCTGTCAAAATCTCTCTATAATCGCTTTCAGATTCTCCAATAGCTCAGTCGGTAGAGCGACGGACTGTTAATCCGCAGGTCCCTGGTTCGAGCCCAGGTTGGAGAGCCAAATTCAAGAAAGCCCACTCATAATGAAGTGGGCTTTTTTATTACTTAAAATTTGACGGCTTGTTATTTTCAAATATTTAAAATAAATAATTATTTTCAATCCCTCATAAAACTCGATATATAAATACCCCTCTTTTAAAATTTCGAGATATAAAAAATCCCCCATAGATGGAGGATTTTTAAGCTGTCACCGAGATTAAGCCGCTTGAGCCGGCACACCGCTATGAAAACGGAAAGTTTCATCAGGCGCGAGAATTAGCTGTTTTTCAACTTCACGAATATGCAAGATTCGCTCCTGAATATCCTCTTTCGGATTTTTCAGTTTCGCCGTGGTTGCCACATCCATCGCCAAAGCCAGATAGTCTTCAAAATGGCGAGATTCGGACTTGAGCAGATAACGGTAGTAACGTGCTAACTCATCATCAACACGCGAAGCAAGTGCGTAGAAACGCTCACAGGAACGTGCTTCCACAAAGGCACCAATCACCAAGACATCAATCAAGGCTTCAGGTTCAAAAGTCCGGATTTCTTTGCGTAAACCACCAGCATAACGCCCTGCACTCAAGTTCTGCCAAGCCTGACCGCGCTTGTTCATCAATTCAAGTACTTGCTCATAATGCAGCATTTCTTCACGTACCAGCTGCGCAAGCTTCACCTGTAGATCAACAAAATAACTATAGCGGAACATCAGGTTCATGGCAGTGCTAGCTGCTTTTTTTTCACAGTTGGCATGATCTTGCATTAAGATTTCAAGATTTTCGACCGCCATATCTAGCCATGCTTGCGGTGTTTCACAACCGAGGAAAGCAATCACTGGCTGCATCAGTTCATCATAATTAATATTCGACATAATTACTCTAATCTTAACGCGCTGACTTAATCACGGCTTTCATTTGCTGAACCGCTTGTGCCAGACCGACAAATACCGCATCCGCAATTAAAGAATGACCAATATTGAGCTCATGAATCTGCGGAATCGCGGCGATTGGCGTTACATTATCCAGATTTAAACCATGACCTGCATTCACCACCAGACCTTTAGATACAGCATATTCAGCACCTTTGATAATACGTTCAAGTTCCGCCTGTTGCGCTTCTGGAGTTTCTGCATCGGCATAGGCGCCTGTGTGAATCTCAATCGTCGGTGCACCACAAGCAACTGCTGCATCAATTTGTGCAAAATCAGCATCAATAAATAAAGATACATCACAACCAATGGCTGCCAGCTCTTGAGTCGCGGCTTTTACAGCATCAAAATTACCCACGACATCCAGACCACCTTCAGTGGTCACTTCCTGACGTTTTTCAGGAACAAAACAAACATGCTGTGGCTTGATTTCCTTGGCAAAGGCGATCATTTCATCTGTTACCGCCAACTCAAGGTTCATACGGGTTTTTAACGCAGGACGCATACGACGCACATCGTCATCCTGAATGTGACGACGGTCTTCACGCAAGTGCAAGGTAATGCCTTCTGCCCCTGCCTGTTCGCAGATCAATGCAGCATTGACTGGGTCTGGGTACGTCGTACCACGTGCTTGTCTTAATGTTGCGACATGGTCAATATTGACACCAAGTAATGCAGCCATAATCTTTTCCTAACTACGATTGAGATTGAGAGTTTTGAATCCAGAGTTGTCGACTTTTTAATGGTCGATCACCAAGCAAGGCCGTGATCACCTGTCGATACAGTTTCGTCAGTAATTGTAACTGTTCCGGATTAAAATCCCCACCATTTTCATGCGTCAACATGCTTAAAATCTGTTGACCGGATAGGGTGGAGCGTAAGGCTTTGGCCGATGGCATAAAGCCAGCATTGAGCTGAAAATAATAGTGCTGTTGTGGATCAATCTGCGCCTGATTGGCATCTACCGAAAAATCCAGACCATAACCGAGTTCTTCCAGCAAAACATGCTCAAACTGGCGCAAGATCTGTTTTAAATATAAATTTGGATTAGATTGTACGGATAATTGCTGTAATGCAGTTAAGGTCTCAGCATATTTGGCAAAAGTTTGCGGCATTTCGACTTCTAAAGGACATAACCGCAACAGGATTTCATTCAGATAAAAACCCGAAAAAAAGGCATCGCCAAAAAAGAAAATCGGCTGATTGACAATTTCCAGTTTAGTAAAATTTTTGAGTTCGGATTTACCTGAAGCTTGCAAACGAATGGGCTGATATTGCGGTGGTGGCATTTGCCTGAGAATGCCGTCTACCCTGCCATATTCTTGGGTAAATAAATGCACAATATGACTGCGTTCACGGTACTTACGATGATGAATCAGATAGCCATGCAGTACTTCGTTACGCATAAGCGGGTACTTTAATCCTTATCTTTTTTTGATTTTTTATCATCTTCTTCGTCATCCCCATCCGGGATCACTGCGCCCACAACAGCCGCTGTACCTTTCACTGCGACTTTTGTGGTTTTATAAGCCACCTTGACAGGAACCGTGACCACTTTATGAATACAGCCTTGCAGAAATAAAACACATGCAACCACTGCCAACACTTTCATCATCACAGATTCCTCGAAGGGTCTTATCAAGCTTATCGCTTAGATATCACTATAACCTAAGCTTTTTAATGCACGTTCATCATCAGACCAGCCACCTTTGACTTTCACCCAAAGGGTTAACATGATTTTCTGTTCGAACATTTTTTCCATGTCGAGACGCGCATCCATACCGATTTTCTTCAGTTTGACACCTTTCTCGCCAATCACAATGGCTTTTTGGCTCGGACGATCGACAAAAATCGTGGCATCAATATAGGTACAGGCAGCTTTCATACGACCCGTTTTTTCATTCAAGACCGGCTCTTCAGTTTTGAATGATTCGATCTGAACGGTCAAATCGTATGGAAGCTCTTCACCCAGCTGACGCATGATCTTTTCACGGATAATTTCAGACGCCAGGAAACGCTCTGAACGATCGGTCAGTTGATCCAGTGAGTATAGTGGTGGCTGGAACGGAAGATACTTGGCAATCGTGTCACGTAAATGTTCAAGATTGGCACCACGAAGCGCAGATACCGGTACGATTTCCGCAAAGTTCATCAGCTTTTCGCGTTCACGAATCAGCGGCAAAGCTTCGTTCTTGTTTTCAAAAGTATCGAGCTTGTTGATCACCAGAATCACTGGCATTTCAGCATTTTTCAGCTTTTCCAGAACCAGGTCATCATTTGGCGTCCACTTTTGTGCATCCACTACGAATAAAACCAGGTTCACATCGCGTAAAGCCGAATGTGCCGCACGGTTCATCATTTTATTGATGGCACGGACTTCTTTTTTATGCATCCCCGGTGTATCGACAAATACCGCCTGAGATTTTTCACGTGAATCAATCCCCACGATTTTATGACGTGTAGTTTGTGGTTTACGTGAGGTAATCGAAAGTTTTTGACCCAGAATATGGTTCATTAAGGTAGATTTACCCACATTCGGGCGACCTACAATGGCAACAAAACCACTACGATAATCCGATGGGATCTCGGTGCCTTGTGCACTAAAAAATTGACTAATAAGGTCGTGACTGTCGCTTTGCGACTCGTGATCAGCATCAATGTGATCGGAATGAGTAGTCATTAAGACTTATGCTCCAAAAGTTTCAAAATATCCGCCGCAACGGCTTGTTCAGCAAAACGCCGGCTCGCGCCTTCGCCTTGCATGGTCGGCAATCCCGCAATCTGGCATTCCACTTTAAAATGCTGATTGGGTGCATCACCTTGAATATCTACAACCTCGTAAACTGGGAGAGGTTTCTTACGTGCTTGTAAATACTCTTGTAAGCGAGATTTAGGATCTTTAAGCTGATCTGTCGGCTCAATATGATCTAAATATGGTTCGTACCATTTTAACACAATCGGTTCTAGCACGGTGAGATCACCGCAGTCGACATAGATTGCGCCAATAATCGCTTCTACCGTATCTGCCAGTATAGACTCACGATGATGACCACCAGATTTCAATTCACCGGTACTGAGAATTAAATTCTGACTCAGTTTTAAATCATTGGCGATTTTTCCTAATGCTTCCTGACGAACCAGGGTCGCACGCATACGCGTTAACCGGCCTTCATTTTCGCTTGGATAGGCATTAAAAAGATAATTCGCAATGATCATCCCTAAAAGAGAATCGCCCAGAAATTCCAGGCGCTCGTAGTTGTGTTTATGACTGACTGAACGATGAGTCAATGCCAGTTTCAGCAAATCAGCCTGTTTGAACTGATAGCCGATCCGTTTGGCAAGACGTTCATCATTTAGCTTTGACTGTGCTTTGATCAAACTCTTTCTCAAACTTCATCACTAAATCGATATTCATTATGAAATTTTTACGAATTTCATAACTCTTGTGCACCTGTAAACCATCGGTATTGGTGACTTTGGCAATTTCGTCAAACTTTAGATCACGAATATTATTCATTTCTAAACGCTGACTCATCTGTTGACGGAATTTTTCTGGCGTTATATTGGCTGGAGCACTTTTTAACAGCGCCTCAATCTCACCATCTACCATACGATCATCGAAGTATGGTCCCCACACCGCAATCGCCACTTTTGCAAGAAATGCAAAGCCCACGATTGCAAATAAAACCCCAATATAAGAAGCACCTTGTTGATGTCTCATTTTTATTTTCCTGATTGAAACAATTAATCGATTGTTCCGTTTCGACCAAACGATGGCAATTTAAAGCCAGGTTCTTTATGCATCCAGATATAGAAGGCACGACCTGTTAAGTTTTCTTCCGGAACAAGCCCCCAGAAACGACTGTCAGCACTCTGATCGCGATTATCCCCCATCGCAAAGTAGTGACCTTCTGGCACTGTTACTTCCCAATATAAACCATTTTCACCTGAATATTTACCATTTTCCAGATAGTTAATATAAGGTGCCTGACGAGCAACATTCACCCCTTCCAGCTCACGCATGGTAAAAGTATGCTCGCCCAGGGTTTCTTTATGATAAATAGCTGTCGGTGTATCTAAACGGTCTTTTTCGCGGCTAAATTCTACTGGAACTTTCGCTACTTTTTCACCATTAATGCTCAACTGGCCATGATCATAAACAATATGATCGCCTGGCAAGCCGACAATACGCTTGATATAACTGATAGTCGGTTGCGGTGGATAACGAAATACCGCTACATCACCACGTTCTGGACTGCCGGTATCAATAATTTTGGTATTGACCATAGGCAGTTTGATGCCATAGTCAAATTTATTCACCAGAATAAAATCACCGGTTTCCAGCGTCGGCACCATCGAATCGGATGGAATATTAAAAGGTTCATATAAAAACGAACGCAGTACCAGCACAATCGTCAGTACCGGCCAAAAGTCATAAGCCCAGGTGATAATGAAATTCTCATGGCCTTTGCCTCGGGTTTGTCTTTGTTTCAAAACAAACTTGTCTAGCAACCACACTGCAACAAAAAACAGGGTCGCAGGCACAAGAATCAAATTAAAATCAAAATCCATGGGCTTATATCCTTATTATTTTAGCGTTCGACTTTTAATACGGCTAAGAACGCTTCTTGCGGGATTTCTACACTACCCACCTGTTTCATGCGTTTCTTACCTTCTTTCTGTTTAGACAGAAGTTTTTTCTTACGTGACACGTCACCACCATAACACTTCGCCAATACGTTTTTACGCATCGCTTTTACAGTCGAACGGGCAATGATTTGTGCACCAATTGCAGCCTGAATCGCCACATCAAACATTTGACGTGGAATCAGGTCTTTCATTTTTTCAACCAGCGCAATACCACGATGACGTGCATCATTACGGTGACAGATCATCGCCAAGGCATCGACTTTTTCCCCATTGATCAAGACATCTACTTTGACTAAAGATGAGCTTTCAAAACGGACAAAGTTATAGTCCAGTGATGCAAAACCACGTGAACAAGACTTCAATTTATCAAAGAAGTCCATGACCACTTCGGCCATTGGAATTTCGAAAGTAATGGAAACCTGATTCGCCATAAACTTCATGTCTTTTTGCACACCACGGCGCTCAACACATAACGTCATGACGTTACCCAAGTATTCTTGCGGTACCAGAATATGACACTCAGCAATCGGTTCACGTAAATCTTCAACCGTTGAACCATCCGGCATTTTGGATGGACTGTCGATATAAATCGTCTGACCATTCTTCATCACCGCTTCATAAATTACGGTTGGCGCAGAAGAAATCAGGTCAAGATCATACTCGCGTTCCAGACGCTCCTGTACGATTTCCATGTGCAGCATGCCCAAGAAACCACAGCGGAAACCAAAACCGAGCGCATCTGAACTTTCAGGTTCAAAGAACAAGGCCGAGTCATTGATTTGCAGTTTATGCAATGCTTCACGGAAAGGTTCAAAATCGCTGGCATCAATCGGGAATAGACCGGCATAAACCTGCGGTTTCACCTTTTTAAAGCCCGGTAATGTTGCCACTTCAGGTGTCGCTGCCAGAGTAATCGTATCACCAACCGGTGCGCCGAAAATATCTTTAATACCAGCAATCACAAAGCCAACTTCACCCGCTTCCAGCATACCGGTTTCAGTATGTTTCGGGTTAAAGATCCCCACGGAAGTAATGATATGCGTTTGACCGGTTGATTTAATCAACATTTTGTCGCCTTTACGCACACGCCCCTGCTTGACCCGAACCAAAGAAACTACACCAAGGTAGTTATCAAACCATGAATCCACAATCAGCGCTTGTAACGGCGCTTCGCGATCACCCTCAGGTGCAGGAATTACATTGACCAGTGTTTCAAGCACACCTTCAATACCCAAACCTGTTTTTGCAGAACAGGTCGGCGCTTCTGTGGCTTCAATCCCGATAATGTCTTCAATTTCCTGAATGACACGTTCAGGTTCAGCTTGCGGCAAGTCGATCTTGTTCAGTACCGGAAGTACTTCCAGACCTTGTTCAATTGCGGTATAGCAGTTAGCAACAGACTGTGCTTCTACGCCCTGCGCAGCATCTACAACCAGCAAGGCACCTTCACAGGCAGCAAGGGAGCGTGAGACTTCATACGAAAAGTCGACGTGCCCCGGCGTATCAATAAAGTTCAACTGATACTCTTGACCATTAGGATGAGTATAGTACAAGGTTACCGAAGTGGCTTTAATGGTAATCCCACGTTCGCGCTCAAGCTCCATTGAGTCAAGGACTTGAGCCTGCATTTCACGATCTTGCAAACCGCCACAGGTTTGAATAAATCGATCCGCTAGAGTCGATTTACCGTGGTCAATGTGCGCAATAATCGAGAAGTTACGAATGTTTTTAATATCAACAGATTTTTTAGCTTGCGCCATGGGTTACCTTGAGAAAAAACACGCTATGTAATTTAAAAATATTACATAACAAAAGCCGAATAGAAATTGCGAAGGATTATAGCAGAATGGTGATCTAGAAAAAGAATTATATTTTTTCCTTTATTCTCTAGGTCGCGTACACCTCAGTCAGATGAAGTCTGGATCACCATGATTAGAAAATAGCTCCCCAACTCCACTTCTTTCCCAATATTATCCAGATGTACTGATCAAACTGGAAAATGTTGTCTCATTAATCCAGATGTAAAGTTGAAAAATCAAAAGGATTTACATGTTCTGAAAGTGGCTGATAAGCCTGGGTAAAAGTTGGTGACATGCGTTTTGGGCGCCCTGTGGCCATTTCAATACAGGCCCATTGCGTACTTCCGGTAAATAATAGGGTTTGATCCTGTGGCCGATAGAATGCATATTGTCGAAATGAATACAGCGCGTTGATATCGTTGAGCCAGGTTCGCAAAATAATTTCATCGCCTTCGAAAGCGGCCTTGCGATATTGCACCTGATGTTCAACCGCCACCATGGCATGTTTCAGTGCCACATATTCCTTCAATCCCAATCCCAGCTTTTCAATATGGGCTGTGGCGACATCCTGCATCCATTGCACATAGATCACATTGTTCACATGGCCCAATCCATCAATATGTTTGGCTTGAACCTTTAATGCAAGATCAAAAATACCGCTCACTTTGCTCTTATCCTTTCCATGATTTTTAAGGCTATAGAGTCTACCGAATTTATCGCTAAGGTAAATTGCAAAAAATAAAAAACCGCTTCTACAAGCGGTTTTTCAAGAAAATCTAGCAATTTTATGAGATACGCATCCCGACCACCGCAAGCTGCCCCTGACGAATCAAGGTGACACGCGCGATACTACCCTTTTTCAGTTCAGACACCTCTTGTACAAACTGATTTGAGTTCAGTACTGTCTGGTTATTAATTTGAGTGATCACATCATTCGGCATAATTCGTGCCTGTGCTGCAATACCACCCGGACGTACATCCTGAATCACCACACCACCTTTGATTTCCAGACTCGCTAACTCTGCTGGACTGAGGTCACGAATTGAAACCCCGATCACTGGCCCTTTGTTTGGTTGAGCCTGTGTGCCTGCTTTTGCTGGCGTATCATCTGGTGCCGCGCTTAAAGTCGCTGTAATACTACGACGTTTATCATCACGTAAGATTTCAAGTTGTACCTGCTGCTGAGGTGCAGTACGGTTCAGATAGTTCAACAGTTCACTGGTACGTGAAATTGGGGTACCGTTGTATTTCAAGATGACATCACTGGCACGCAGACCTGCACGTGCAGCCGGAGAGTTTGGTGCAACCTGAGTTACCAGAGAACCTTCTGGTTTAGGCAGGTTATAAGATTCGGCCAGGTTACGGTCGATATCCTGTAAACTTACGCCCAGATAAGAGCGGGTCACTTTACCATTCTTCTTCAGTTGATCTGCAACTTCCATTGCCACATCAATCGGAATCGAAAAGGATAAGCCCATATACCCACCGGTTCCACTAAAGATCCGTGAGTTGACACCGACTACTTCACCACGCTGGTTAAACAGAGGGCCACCTGAGTTACCCGGGTTCAATGCTACATCTGTCTGAATGAAAGGTACTGCAGTTTCACCCATCATATTACGCATTTTGGCACTGACAATTCCGGCAGAAGCTGAATAATCAAAACCAAATGGCGAACCAATTGCGAGTACAGGCTCACCAACACGTAAGCGTCCTACATCCCCTGTCCGTAATTCTGGAAAATTCGAGCCATTAACTTTAAGCAAAGCTACGTCAGTTCGTGCATCACTCCCAACAACAGTGGCATCAATTTCCCGACGGTCATTCAGGGTAATGGTGACTTTGGAAGCATCTTCAACCACATGATGATTGGTCAGCAGATAGCCATCCTTGCTGATAAAGAATGCACTGCCATAACCGGTTTTTTCCTGTGGCATACGCTGCTGCGGAATAATCACCTGATTGCCAAAAAAGCGGCGCAGAATTTCCGGCACTTGTTGTTGTAAGAGCTCTTCTTCGCTCATTTTTTTAACGACATTGACACTGACCACTGCAGGACTGACCTGCTCGACCAGATTTGAAAAATCAACCGGCGTTACAGCCTGCAACTGTGCAGCACTCATGGTGAGAGTGGCTGCAAATAATCCTTTTTTTAAGTCTAGAATTTTCATATAAATTATTCACTCAAATTATTGATAAATTTATGTAAATAGGTTTTATCACAAACACTGTAAAGTTTAAGTAATAATATGTTTCAATACTTTATTCTGGGCAATATCTCATTATTAAAGCATTAAGTTAAGGCTTTGATTAATTTTTTTCATCAATAAATGAGCACTTCAATGCTTGCCTTTTGTACAAAAAAGCGCTGTTATTACCAAACTTTTTTAAAATTAGCTGATGGACATGTCTAATTTATCCCTTACCCATCAATTTGACGTCATTATTGTGGGCAGTGGCGGTGCTGGTTTAAGTTTAGCCTTATCGCTCCCAGATCATTTTAATATTGCAGTCTTGGCGAAATCTACCCTGACAGATGCCAGCACTTTTTATGCTCAAGGTGGCGTGGCCGCAGTACTGGATGAAATGGATTCGATTGAACAACATATTGATGACACTATGATTGCAGGTGTGCAACTGTGTGAAATGGATGCGGTTAAACAGACGGTAGAAGGTGGCAAACCCTCGGTTGATTTCCTGCTGAAACATGGCGTTCAATTTACCCTCGATGAACAGGAACAATTACATCTCACCCGTGAAGGTGGTCATTCACAGCGCCGAATTATTCATGCGGCCGATGCGACTGGTCGTGCCATTTCCACTACTCTGGTACAACGTGCTCAAGAAAAACAGAATATTAAAATTTTTGAAAATTATATTGCGATTGACCTGATCTGTTCACAAAAGCTGGGGTTAGACGGCGATAATCGCGCGCTGGGTTTATATGTACTGGATGAAAAAACTGAAAAAGTGCATACCTTCTTGGCACCATTTACCGCGCTAGCCTGTGGCGGTGCCATGAAAGCCTATCTTTACACCTCAAATCCGGACATTGCCACAGGTGATGGTATTGCCATGGCCTATCGTGCCGGCTGCCGGGTCGCCAATATGGAATTTAACCAGTTTCATCCGACCTGCCTGTATCATCCACAAGCACGTTCTTTCCTAATTACTGAAGCAATGCGTGGCGAAGGCGCTTATCTGCGCCTGCCTGATGGTGAACGCTTTATGCTGCGTTTTGACGAACGCGCCGAACTCGCACCGCGTGATATTGTGGCACGTGCCATCGACTATGAAATCAAGCGTCTCGGTATTCGTCATGTCTGGCTGGACATTACCCATAAAGATGAAAGCTTTGTCAAAGAGCATTTCCCGACTCTGTATGCCCGTTTGCTTGAACTAGGGATCGATATTACCAAAGACATGATTCCAGTCGTTCCGGCAGCCCATTACACTTGCGGTGGCGTCGTGGTCGATGAAAACAGTCAGACTGATATTGTCGGACTCTATGCAATTGGGGAAACCTCTTATACTGGCCTGCATGGTGCTAACCGTATGGCCAGTAACTCACTTTTAGAATGTTTTGTCTATGGAATGAGTGCAGCCAAGCACATTCAGGAAAATTTCAAGGCCGATCAGCCAGCTCCTGCAGTCCCAGCTTGGGATGATTCTCAGGTGACCAACCCGGATGAGGATGTGGTGATTCTGCAAAACTGGGATGAACTGCGTCAAACCATGTGGAACTATGTCGGAATCGTACGCACGACGAAGCGTCTGGAACGTGCATTACATCGTATTGAAATGCTGAAAAAAGAAATTACCGAGTATTATCAGGATTACCAGGTCAGCAAAAATCTGATTGAGTTACGTAATCTGGTGCTGGTGTCCGAGATGATTGTACGCTGTGCCATGCACCGCAAAGAATCTCGCGGTCTGCATTTCACCCTGGATTATCCAGAGCTGCTACCAGAACTACGCAAAACAGTCCTCGTCCCACCAAATTTTGAAGTGGAAACACCTTTGGTGAATTGTTAAAAGTCGATGGAGATAACATCCTTGGATGATATCTCCTTTTCTTTTTAGATTTTTATTTGCTCAAAGTCAGCTTAGGCTATTTATAGCCAGTCTTCTAATTTCAAATATTTAACGTTGTGGTGGAATTGAATATGTTCCGGTCACATGCGCCACAGGTTCTTCATGATCTATCGAATAAATCCAGACTTCTCCCACGATCAGTGCCTTGCCGACCTTGATCAGCTTACATTCTCCCCGTATATCCGTTCCACCAGAAGGTTTACGTAAAAAATTGATATTCAAGTTAGTGGTCACGGCCAAACCGACCAATCCAATTTCACCCAGAATGGCGACATAAAGAGCAAAATCCGCCAAGGTCATCATGGTTGGACCAGAAACGGTACCGCCTGGACGCAACTCCTCTGATCTCACCTGATAAAGTAGAGTGGCTCCACGCGGAGAAATGGCTTCAATCCGGCACTTCTCCAGGCTTTGTGGAAATTCTTGTTGTAAAAATTGTTCTATCTCTGTTTTGGTCGTTTTCATCTTATTAAAAAAATCTTCTATATCAGTCTTAATATAGAAGATTCTTCACAGATAAACCTAGAGAAAAATTAAATAAAAAGTATTTTAATTCCAAGCTTATTTTAAATAACTTAAGGCCTGCTCAAATACCTGCTCAGGCGTTTGAGTTGCATCCAGACGTTTGATCCGTTCAGGATGACGTTGCCATAAAGTTTCATATCCCGCTCTCACTTTCTCAAAGAAAGTGACTTTTTCCTGTTCAAAGCGATCCAGCGCACCACGTTCACGTGCTCGGTTCATCCCCAGTTCAATCGGTGCCTCTAGCCAAAAGGTAATGTCCGGCATGCGTGCGACAAAGTGGTCATTCAGTAACTGCAACTTGGTTTCGCTCAGACCCCGACCTGCACATTGATAGGCAAAGCTGGCATCTTATATTCCTTTATATTAATTTGTAAACAAAAGTAGTTATATCCTAATACTATATAATGTAAACTATACAAGTATTACCGAAATGATGAACTTCTTTAAAGTCTAAAAGAATCTAGCTTAGAGATGTTTTATAGTAATTGAGCTTAGGTATTAGGAATCAAATTAAAAATGACGCAAATCATTGGACTTGCAGCTGTAGCTAGATCAGGTAAAGACACAGTAGCTTCTATGTTATTAAAACATGAAGGTGTAACCACATATGCTTTAGCCGACCCGCTTAAAATTGGATGCCAAATTTTATTTGGGTTAACTGATGCAGAGACTTGGCATGATAATATAAAAGAAGAAGTAATCCTTCATTGGGGATGGTCACCTAGAAAGTTTTTTCAAACAGTTGGAACTGATTGGCTGAGAGAGTTAAATTCAGATCATTGGTTATTAAGAGCAAATTTGGCTTTCAACCAATATAAAACTAATGAACCTGATAAATCACAACTTGACTTCACTGATCCTAAAGCTCCATTTAAGTTAGCAGCGCAAGCTATTTTTGGAATTACTCAAGAAGAGTCCTGGAACCCTTCATTATTAAATAAAAAAATCAAATATTGGGACATGACACCAAATGAAATGATCGAATTTCTTCAGGATCATGCCCTCAAAGAATTTAGTAATTATCACTTTTTAAGATCTAAAAGACCTTTGGTTCTTCCGTCAAAAGAAATACCCATCTACGGCAAAAAAAATATTGTAATAATCAAAGATATTCGATTTGAGAATGAAGCTGATTTTATTCGTTCTCATAACGGTACAATATGGCACGTTCAGCGAGATAATGCTGCAAAAGTTATAAACCATTCTTCTGAAAAAGGAATAGAAATCAAACGCGGGGATACTATTATTTATAACAATGGTTCCTTAATGGATTTAGAATTACTCGTTGAAAAGGAATGGGAAAAAATTAATCGTGAATGATATAAATATTCGGGGGATTAGATCAGTTGAAACATCTTCTAGTCATGTTATAAAGGCTAGATATTTAAACCTTCAAGGTTTTGATCTTGATAATAAACTTTGCTTTGATTTGCATAGAATGTTCCTTTTTCACTCTAAGGATAGAATTTCTTCATCTGCTTATCTCCTAATTCAAGCAATTGAAACATTCTTTGAATTTATAAATAAATATAATGAGAGGCAGCCTGACAGACTAAAAATAGACAATCTTGCTAAAGTACACTCGGAAATTTTTAGAGCCTATATAAGATATTGTCAAAAAAATAAATTAAGCCTAGAGCTTCCCTCAAAGCTTAAATCAGCAATTGTAGATTTTGCTCAAAACACAATGTTAATACCAATACCTTTATTACCTAATGTCACTGCTTTTAAAACCAAGAGCAAGCCAACAGAACCTTTAGATGAAACTTGTTATAATGATTTAATTAATGCATTAAAATTAGAAATAAATCGACTTTACGAAAAAGTAAACTTTATTGAAAAAGTTAATCAGGTAGAGCCATATACCTTATCAGAAGCTCATTTAGACATAACTCCACCCATGACTAAAGAGCGTGTTTTCGCATGGTATGAGATGATACTCAATAAAGAAATTATTAGTAAACTTACGGTACAAAGCCTACCTATAAAATTAAAAAAATGTATCGATCCTGAACTTTTAGAATTAATGAATCAGCCTAATTCTATAATGATTGATAAATTCAAAGCTATTTATGAAAGAGATAAAGAATTAATAGATACCTCTAAAGAAATTCAACAGCTAAGGAAACAACAAGGGTTTGGATTAAGACACTGGAATTTCGATGTTGCAAGAGGATTAAAAACATTAATTGCTAACGGCTATCCAATGCATAAGACTTTAGATGAAATTAATGTCAAATATGCGGCTGACTCTTGCATAAATAAGGGAGAGTGTGAGGATATTATTCAACTATTAATATTACGTATATCTCGTGCTCAATCTAAATTTAAACACCCTGAAATAGACAATTGGGATGCTTTTTTAGGAATGTATTTTCCATCTATGATTGATGCAGCTGCAATCTACTTAATGCTAGCAATTCAAACTGGCTGGAATAAAGAGACTATTTTATCAATTGACCCTAACAATTATGAGCATGTATTAAGTGGAACTTTGAGTGAAAACCAGTCTATTATATTTTCAGAAAAACATAGAAGCCAAGATTCTAATCTTCCCTACAGTAGTTCAAAGGAGTTTATAGCTCCTAGCAACAAAGATGATAGATATTCGATCTATAATATTATTCAATTAGCAAAAAAGATTACAGCACCTCTTCAGGAGTATTCGTTTGATTATATCCCTATGCACCATAAAGAAGAGGATTTAAACCCTCTATTTATATGCCTTAGATATTGGGCTGACTGGGTTTCTAAAGGAGGAAGACATACTTCATTATCTCAGAATAAAGCTTTTCAAACCGCAATTAAACATTTTATTAACAAGCATGAAATTAAAGAACATGGAAAGCAAATTTCAGCAATTGGTGATCTTACTTTAAGACTTCGCATTACGTGGATGCAAAATAAACGAAAAAAACTTCCTTTAACAGTTATTAGACTGATACAAGGACATACGACCAAAGATACTACAGACCGATATTACGACAATTCTGGTATAGCAAAACAAGATAGAGTAAAACGTTTAAGGATTGAACAAGAAAAAATCGTAACTTTACTTAGGCATCGAGAATTTAAAGGAATTATCGGAACACAAGCTAATCAAAATGCGACTACAAATCTAGGATTAAAAATTTTCCATATTCCAGGACAAAAAAATTCTTTATGGGGGTGTTCTAATCAATATGAACCAACATGGATCGGCTCAGAAAATGAGATTCCTGAGGGAAAAAAATGTTATTCAATTCAAAATTGTATTTTCTGCAAACAAATTCGCCTTTTTGAAGAATCTGTTCCTTATCTAATGGAACGACTACAACATCTAGAAGATTCAATGAGCGATATATATCAGCCTGATTCAACATTGATTGAAGAAAAATTGATTATTGAGTCAATTCTAGATAACTGGAATGATGATGATCATATTAAACAATCCGCACGGTACCAAAGAAAAAATGCGCCTCTGTTACCTAGAAACTTAAATGATTTGAAAGTAATTTTTGAGGATGATTATGCTTGATCTTGATGAATATTTTACCACTGAATCGTTGCTGCAGGATCAAGCTGAGGCTGCTAGTGAAGAATTCAATCATGTTTTACAAACCACTGGAGGGAGAATATCTAGCTCAGTTATTTCACTATCTATAAAACTAAGTGAATATCCTGATCAAGACTTTCCTATTTCTGACTATTCTTCATATAAAGATGATGTATGGTTACTTGAATTTCCCACTGGTAGCAACCCTGTAAAAATCAACTTCAGAAAAGAAGATACAAAATACAATGGCTTAAAACGTGCATTATTATATTACGTAATCCCAGATTTTTGCGCATTTGGCAACATTAGAAGTTACGCCACTACTAGATCTTATAATTCAACTTTTAACCTCTTTCTATCCTATATTTTTCACTATAATCATTTATCTCCAGATGACCCTTCTGATATAGATTGTATTAGTCCAGCTATATTAAACGATGCACTCGATAGAGCAAAAAACAATCAAGACACTCCAAGTCATTATTGTGACCTATTTCGTATCATTAGATTATGGTTATCATTATCTCATCAAGAAGCCATACCGGAGAATTACAGACTAAAGATAAATCCAATATCTGTTGATAATAAACGCCGATCTAAGGATGTTCTTAATCATTTTCAGGGTACATTATCTACTTGGCTGCCATTTTCTGAGGATGAACTCTCAAAATTAATGGAGTATTCATTATTCTGGCTCGAAATTGCATTACCAGAACTGATAAAAGTACGTGATTATATTGATGGCCTAGATTTATCAAATACCAGCCATGCTCCATTCTATTCATGGGCACCAAACGAAGAATTTGAAAGACTTACAAACATTACAATTAATGGAATAAATGTAATGTCTAGCATTAGAAGTTTTCAAAAAACTAGCCTTCAAAGCCATAGTAAGCCCTACGTATATACATGGAAAAATCAATATGCAATAGCTTTAGATCATGTTAGGAATGCTTTGTTTATCTTAGTTGGTCTTACTGTAGGAATGAGAGCAAGAGAAATTGGGCAAATCATGCTAGACGATACCTACAAAGATAAAAATGATGAATATTGGATAAATATTACAAGATTTAAAACCACCAATGACCCAAATTATCAGGGTGAAACCGAAGTAATGCCTATTCCTTATTTTATCGGTAACTGCATAGATTGTTTTAAACATTTAAAAAGCTTATCTAATTTTAATAAGGAAGGTTATTTATTTCAGTCAAACAAAAGCAGAAAAGTACTAAATAATTTCACAAGCGGACAAATTAAGCTCATCACGAATGAAATTAGACAATTTACTGGAATCGAAAGTCCTCATACTCATCGGTTTAGAAAAACAGTAGCTGAAATATTAATTAATAGAAGTGAAAAAAATATCGATTTAATCCGAATGCTGTTTGGACATGAAAGCTATGCCATGACTCTGAAATATATAGCTAGAAATCCTTTTATGGTTAATGCAATTGCAGAAGCTATTGAAGTACATTTTACTGAGGATTTTCATGAGGTAGTACGCAATATTAGAGATGAGTCTTATTCAGGGAAATTAGCCGAAAGAATTGCAAATACAATGATCTCAATTCCAGAAAAATTTGTTGGAAAACAACTTAAACTTCAAATTATGAATTATGTATCACACATGCTTTCTAGTGGAGAGATTTGGTTTATCCACAGATCTGCTTTAGGCTCCTATTGTATTTATAGTGGCGAAATAGAAAAGGATGACCTACTTCCATGCCTTTTAGAAAAAGACAATTTGGGAACTTCTTTAACTCCTGATGTGAATAATTGTCAATTGGATTGTCAATATTGCGTTGTCCTTGAAAAATCGAGGAAAGCTATCTCCGACAACATCAACTTCTATCACTGTGTTTTAGAGTCAACTGATAACATTGGCCAGAAAGCAGAGGCAATGATCCGTAAAAAACTTGCAGCGAATGAAAAACATCTAGAAACCTTAGATATGAATCATCACAAAGTTAAAAAGGCTCTAAAAATGGAAGTGGTACAATTATGAGTTCAACAACAAGATCTAAAATTGTTAATGCTATCATTGAAGAAAATGTAAAAAATCCTAGTGTTAAATTAAAAATACAGGATATCTGTACAATTGTAGATATATCTAGACAATCATTTAATCGATATTATTCTGATTTGAAACCCTATATGAACGGTGAAAAACCTATTAGTGAATTAATTAAGGGTGAGGAGGAAATTTCTTCCGACAAATTATTATCTAGCTACCAATCAAAAATTGTTGAACTTCAGAATAAACTTAATGGGTTAGAAGAAGTCCATAGTAAAGAAATAGCTAAAATAAAAAATAATATGACAACTTCATTAATGAACAATGATCTTACTTCATTTGATGCAGATGCTATTAGATTACAGTTGCAGAAGCAAAGCTTACACAACGACAAACTACTAGAGAAGATCAATACTTTACAGAATGAATTAAGTAAACAACAAATAATGCAAAGTACTAATTCTGCAATCCCCTCTTTCTCTGCTAAATTTGAAGTCTTAGAAGAAAATTTTGAATCGATTTTTAAAAATTATAAAGATACTGACAATATTGACACTTTCGAAGATGAAAAAGATAGTGCTATTAATCGCATAATAACAAAATTGAATAAACTTTCAGTTAATAGAAAAGTAGTTGTTATCATATTTATGGAAAGGTATCTATGCAGTTTTAATAAATTTGTCCAAAATTATGTATTTAATTCCGATACCTTTCATTTATTTGTCAGACTTCCCATCCACTCAAGATCAGAATTAAAATTAATCTTGAAAAAACTAAACAACCAATCAGGAGTACAAATCTACATTCCACATTCAGATTCAGAGGCAATCACTAAATCACAACGTCAATTTTTTTTCAGAAATATCCCTAATTCTGAATTTCAGGCAGCTGATAAACCATTCATACCTTCAGTACAGGATGGTTTTGATAAAGTATGCCAATATCGAATAAATCAGGGGGATTAATGATAACAATACAGTCCATACTGATCGAATATAAAAGCGTCGATACACTTAATGATAGTCAGCATTTTGTCTTAAAAGCTATACTTCCTGGTGATAAAGAAATATTACTTAGCCATCCTAATTTATTTCTATACTACGAAACAAATAGAGCAATTAACACATCCAAGCGGTATGCAAATATCTTAGCTCAATTTTATTCATATTTATCTACAGATGAAAAGTTCCGGGATATTGAGATCAGCAAATATCATGTTCTTACTGATAACCGTGACATCAGAAAATGGCAAATTTATCGTCAAATAAAAAGAGTACAAAAACAGTCTAATAAACCTACTTCAAAGACGATTTTTGAAGATGCAAAAATTATTTTACATTATTTCAAATGGTTACATAATTCTGGATACGTCACTAATGTATCTATAGAGCATAAGAATTGGATTGCTAATTTCAAAAATCAAAGAATGCTTAATTATATTCAACAAACAGCTAAACAGGTTATAGATGCGAAAAATATAAAAGTTCTAGATAAAGAAAGACGACAGAGCTCTTCAAAGTCTCTTATTACAAATGAAGAGATAAAGGCTTTGATTAATGCTTATACTGATCCCGCCTACTCTGCCTTGTTTAAGCTGTCTCTTGGCACTGGTATGCGTCCTATAGAACTTGTCCAATTCCCATACCTTGGAAATGGAGAGAATAAACATATAATGCCATATTCTGAGATGGATAAAGATAATCCCACCATCGGGTTCGAAGTAATAGGCAAAGGGAAAAAGCTTCGAACTGTCAGAATTAATATCAAAGATCTTAAAGAATTAGATAATACTTATATCAAGCCTTTTTACAATGAAAGAAGAAAATTATATCGAGAAAAATATGGAATTGAGTGCCCACCATCAATCTTGTTTTTAAATAAAGTGGGGAAACCTATAACGCCAACAATGATTTCCAAACGCTCAAATGATGCCAAATTAAGAGCAATGAAATTTTATCCAGACTTTAGAGAAAAAATTACATTTTATGAAGCTAGGCATTGGTGGCCCACTATGTTTGCACTTGAGTTTTTTAAGGAAAAGCTTCTCGATAGTTCCTCAGAGGTTCTTTATGCAGCTTTTGCTGAAGCATTAAAGAATCAGATGGGACATGAGGATTTAGAAACCACCTACAAATACTACATTGATATGGCAAGACTAGTATATTCAGCACATCAAAGGACTATTCATGAATTACTTGTCTCACCTCAAAAAACAGTTCAAGAAATGTTAGATGACATGAAATAGCAAAGCTTATTAAAAATTTGCAAAATCAATACTTAATTGAACATCCATTCTCATTCAAGTTGGACACTTTAATAAATTCTTTGATAAATTAAGGTGTCCCAGAGGTGGATCAGGAAATTTGAACAACACTTATAAGTGATATTTTGCTCCCCAAATGATGTTATAAACATCAATATATGGAGTATTTTATGACACGTAGACCAAGAAGAA
>NZ_JBBCWZ010000052.1:0-23216 GCF_037145695.1 Acinetobacter sp. USHLN143 | reverse complement strand
GAGTCGTTCTCGCTGTTCTAAACTAAGTGGTACAGAAACAATTCTAGGCATGTGTGAACATCTGTTAACTAAAAAAACCTTTTCGCATCATTAGTTATTTTTGTCAACTTACGGCTTACAGTCAATTATTTGATCGAAATGGTGAGGATACTTCTAAAATTGATCGAGTAAATTATGAAATTGACAAAATTTCAGATCAATACGCAAATTTGTTTAATGAACTGAATGATAATGATGAAACGAAAGTCAAAGAATACGAAAGAAAAATTAATGAGTTAGTTGCATACTATGACGATTTATTTATTTCCGATGATCCTGATAATAAAAGTAAAAATGAGCAGATGAATTTTCAATTATCGAGGATTCAAAATTTTTATGACAAAATATATGGTAATGAAGAAAAAAATATTACGGCTTTAAGTAAAGATTTAGATAGCCGATTAGAAAACTTAAAAAAAGTAGAAGAAAGAGCAAAATCAGTCATTGGCTTGTCTAGTGAAGCAGGGCTTGCAGGGGGCTTTGTTGTAAAGGGGAAAGAAGCTAAAGAAGGACAAAAAATTAGCATTATTGTATTTGTTATCGTTGTATTAGCAATTTTTGGATTTAATTTTTATTTGTTTGATAAATCAGATTTTTTAAACATGAAATGGGATACTTTTTTATTCAAATTATTGATCAACGCACCTTTGATTTGGATAGCAACAATTGCAAATATAAATTTGAATCGTTTTTCTAAATTAGAGCAAGAATATTCTCATAAAGAAGCATTGGCTAAATCTTATGAACGGTACAAAACAGAAATTCAAGAACTTGAACAGTTAGGAGTTACTGGTTCTGAAGAGCTTAAATTGAAACTTTTAGAAATCAATCTTGAAGCATTTAAAGTTAATCCTGCTGAACATTCTGATAAAGCTAAGCCTGATTTCTCAATATGGGATTTGGTTCAGAAGAAAAAAGATGAGAAACCTAGTGATAGTAATTGAAGATAAGGTACATGTTTCTCAAGGTATCCGATTTTTTAATTCGCAGATTCAAATCCCAAGTGCAACACATTTGTAGTTAGTTGAAAAAGTTAGGTGTATTCATAGAATCATTAGACTTTTTCAACTCGCAATTGGAAAGCACACAATGAAGAAATATACCCAACTTTCTCAAGATGAAAGATACGAAATTTATGCTACTTTGAAAAGTAAAAGTTCAATCGCTACCCTTGCTCGGGAGTTAGGACGTTCACGATCAACCATCTACCGTGAATTAAAAAGAAATACTGGGCAACGTGGATATAGAGCTCAACAGGCAGCTAAATTTGCAAGTCAAAGACAGTACCGTCCTTCATCACCCATGACAGCGTTTGCCTTCGCTTATATTGATTACTTGATTGGTTTGGACTGGTCACCCGAATAAATTTCAGGTGCTTTAACACAACGCGGTTGGCTGGATGTACCTTCACATGAGTGGATTTACCAGTACATTTATCAAGATAAATCAAAAGGCGGTAAACTTCATCTACACTTAAGGCATCAGAAGAAATATCGAAAACGGGGTTACAAAAACACGGATCGTAGGGGTCAAATCATTGATAAAACAAGTATTCACTGCCGAGACCAGGTCATTGATCAACGACAACGTTTAGGAGATTTCGAAGGTGACACGGTGATTGGTAAACATCATAAAGGTGCTTTATTGACTCTCGTTGATCGAAAGAGCCTGTATGTACATATTGTTCATTTAGGGCCAACAAGAGCGTCCTCTCAAACGATTACTTGTGCATTAGATCGTTTACAAATGAGCCATGCTTATAGTGTGACATTTGATAATGGCAAAGAATTTTCCGAACACAAAAGAATTACTGATGCTGGCATAGAGACGTATTTTGCGGATCCTTACAAGTCTATTCAGCGAGCTAGAAATGAAAATACGAATGGTTTAATCCGTCAATATCTGCCAAAATCATCATCGTTTGATGGCGTGTCAAACGAACAAATAGAGCAGATAGAATTTGCACTCAACCATCGTCCTAGAAAAACACTAGGTTGGTATACACCGAGTGAAGTTATGGCTGGTTTTTATACTGTTGCACTTGCCGCTTGAATCCGCCATTTAAATAGATTTTTGATTTACACCTTTTGATAGTTCTTCCACATGTTTAGAGTACCGATCAGTCAAATATGCCGATTAATATGCTGAAAAAACAGGAGAAGAACCCGAAATTATTGAGTATATGTCTGGGCCTCCAAGTGTGAGAGTTACTGGAAAAGTCTACCATCCATTCCTATTCGTGCTTTATTAGTCATTTTCATTCCAAGTAGACCATTAATATGTAAAATTATATAGCCAATTTTGCCGATACCTAACGATTCATACTCACACCACGCTCAGAAAAATATTGCTTCAGTTAAATATTACTTTTATTAAGTAATTTTCGTAGAGAGCTTGTATTAGGGAAGCCTGTTAAATGACCTGCATATTCAATTTTATACCCATTCTCGATTAATGATTTAGCTTCTTCTAATCTGATCAAATTAATGTATTTATGTATAGTAATCCCAGTAAAAGTTTTAAATGATCGCTGTAAGTGTCTTAAGGATATATTATGATCTTCGGCAAGTTGTGATTGATTAATATTCTGGGTGTAGTTCTTAGAAATATAATCTTGGACTTTATGAATTAAAGGACTAATATGATTTCGATATTGAATATGAGTAGAATGCTGAGAATCATTCGACATTCTACGTCTATACACAACTAAATCACGCGCTACTTGCAGTGATAGATTTAAATTAAAACATTTTTCAAGTAAGTATAAAATTAAGTCAATTCCCGCTGTAACACCAGCGGTAGTAAAAATATTTTTATCTTGGACAAAAATTTGATCGGGAACTACCTGTAGTTGTGGGTATTTCTTTTGAAGTATATTCGTAAGAGAATGATGTGTAGTACATTTTTTTTGGTCTAGAAGACCAGACTGAGCAATTAGAAAACAGCCTGTACAGATACCAATTAAAGTAATATTGGGATTATAAATTGAATTAAGCCATTTGGCACTTAAAATGCTTTCAGGATCTTTAAATATCTCATCTTTATACTGACTAGCAGTAACTATAACTATTGAATTATCTTCAATTACCGTTGGTGGAGGATCGATGTTAATAACTTTTAAATTCTGAGCTGAATTAATTTTATCGATGAAACCGATATAATGTATTTCAAAGTTTGCTCCTAATAAAATAGCTTCTTGTAGGGCTTGGGCAGGCCCAGCTAAATCAAGTAGATGAAAGTTTTTATTTAATAAGAAATATATATTTCTACTATCACCCATCTCGCTGGACCTGTATTATCTAAAAATCAAAAATATTTTTTCATATTACGGATAATTTAAATGTATTACAAATTAGTTTTAAAAAATTTTACTATATTATCTACTGCTATTTTAGTAGCTTGAGGATTGAATACTATTGGTACATTTCCTCCCTTTCCTTGAAAAGCATAAGGATCGTAAAATGTAGATGATTCTTGACGGTTGTCGAAACCATGAGTTGCATTATTTAGCTGAATTAAATTGACCTTACTCGAATCCACTTTATTAAGTGTATGAGTGAGTTTTGAACAATCATCTGGTTTATCATAAAGATCTTTATTACCTGATATAATCAAAGTGTTAATATTATTTCTCAAATTTTTAAAATTATATCCCGGTACTTTATTGTAAGCCCAGCAAACTGGGTAGTTAGCAACCATCGCTTTTAACTCGGGTGGGGCATTATAGCTAGTATCACTTAATAACATAGATAATACGCCGCCCCATGAGAAACCTATTAATCCAATTTTTTGACTATTAACTTTTTCATTAGTTTTTAAATATTCAATTGATGCTAAAATATCTGGAATAGTTTCATTTACATGCTGTGGACGCGATAAACCTCCTTTCAGATTTCTTGCACTCCACATATCAATTTCAAGTGTAGCAAATCCACTTTTATTAAGATTTTCAGCATAAAGTTTTCCTCGCTCATCAACCCCACCAGATCCATGAGCAATAATAACGACTGGCGGAGTTGTAACATTACTAGGAATGGTTAATTTAGCAGGTAATATATTTTGTGATTTTGAACTTTGAATAGCGATATATGAATATTTTACGGGGTTATCGTAAACTTTAAAATTATCACCGTACGCATTCATATTAAAAAGCACTAGCACTGATAAAACAATTTTACTTTTTTTCATTTTTACTTTCACATAACTTGAGTTAAAAGAAGATGTTTTTGCATTTTGACAGCTTGATTTATGGCTTGATCAAGATCATTAATTAGGTCAACTTCGTTTTCCAGTCCTATACAAAGACGAATAAGATTTTGGCTAATCCCCACTTTCATACGCTCTTCTTCTGAATATTTACAGTGAGTAGTAGAGGACGGGTGTGTGACCATCGAGCGACTGCCACCAATATTTGTACAGTTTGTAATAAGTTTTAAGTTATCTATGACTTTCCATGCTGTATTCATGTCACCATTAATCTCGAATGAAATGATTGGTGTATGACCGGTTTGTTGCTTTTTAACAATTTCACTATTGGTATGAGTACTGCTAAAAGTAGAATAAATTTTATTTACATAGGGGTGATTTGAGAGCCACTCATAAACCTTATGAGTGATTCGTTGATGAGTAAGCATCCGGCTCTCTAACGTATCAATACTTGATGAAAGCAACCAAGCATTAAAAGGGCTTAAACAGGTACCTGTATGGCGCAAATAAACCCTAAGTTGGTCAATATGACTCTGTTCACCAGCTATAACACCACCCACGCATCTTCCTTGGCCATCAAAGAATTTTCCAGCGCTATGAAGAGACAGTGTTGCCCCAAAAGCTAATGGCTTTTGGAATATTGGCGTGAGTAAAGTATTATCAACAATAAAGATAATATTTTTTTCTTTAGCTATTTTACTTACTTTTGCAATATCAATAATTTGTAAAATTGGGTTAGTTGGCGACTCAACAAAAATCATTTTGGTATTTTGTTTAATATGGTTCGATATTCTTAAATCTTCAGAAACTTCAAAGGTGGAAACTTCCACACCAAACTTAATAAGAAAATTTTTAAATAGGCTAGTTGTTGTTCCGAAAATACCATCTGCAACTAGAATATGGTCGCCATTCTTAAGAAAACAAATAGCTAGAGCTAGATAAGCTGACATACCTGAAGAAAATGCTAACGCATCATCGGCACCTTCTAGAAGAGCTACTTTATTTTCAAAAAGACGTACAGATGGATTAGTAAAGCGGCTATAAATATTGCCTTGTGTGCGGTTATTGAAGCGTTCACTTGCATCAAAAGCTGTATCAAAGTCATATGCTGCAGTCATAGCAATAGGATCGCTATGACAATCATCTAAACTTTCTCGGTTAGCATGAAGCATAGAAGTAAGGTGATTAAGAGTCATTACTTATTTCCTTTAGAATTAGGGGCTTATTTGTAGAATGTTTGAAAAAAAGGAATAAACTTGCGAATATGGAAGTGAGTGAAATCAGGCTAAGCATTAGTAGGTAGAGAGTATAATTATTATTAAAGTCATAAATTATTCCGCCTGACCATACCGAGATGAATACAAAAATTTGATGAAATAAAAATAGATATCCAAATATTTGACCTTTAATTTGTGCTCCATACCATTTGAGGCAAAGCAAAGAACTAATAATCACCGTACCCATATAGGTAAGACCAAAAATAAAAGCAAAGGTTAAGAAGGATAGGTCATTATTAAAAATTGAAATATAGATAAAAAGTAAACAACGAACTAGATATAATGCTGCAAGGGTCAAATAAAGATTTGCATAACGTATTATTATTGCAATGAAAATTGAACCGATGATTTCTGCAATACCTAGAGTACTTAATGCTGTAGCAATTAAAGTTGTGTTAGAGTCAAATAAGAAAAAAGTTTTATTCTCCTTAATAAGTGGTAGTAAATGGACATCAATAAAGGCCATTGCCATACCACATCCCCCAAATGAAAGGGTAAGAAATAAAAAATTAAAAGATGTCAATTCCTTTAGAACTTTAGGTTTACTTTGTAAGCTTTCTTTCTTCTTAGCAGGGATTATGACTTTTTTATTAAGTAATAACCCACATGGCAAAATGACAATTAAAAATAGAAGAAATACAATGAAATTTGAATATTGCCAGCTTAGGAATGTTGAAAAATAAACCCATAATGGTGATAAGACAATAAAACCTATTGCTGTACCATTGGATAATATAGCGAAAGCCATTCCTTTATTTTCATCTTTAAATATACTGTCAACAAGTATGGCAAATGGAATAAATGTCATCGCAGTTATAGCGTATGCAGCAAGAAAACCTAAAGATAAAAAAAGAATATATTGTGATTGATTAATCGAAATTAATCCAAAGAGCACGATTGCTACTACAATACCGGATAAAATTGTTTTCAACGGACCATATTTGTCACAAATATAGCCAGTTATCGGTGAGAATATACCTACAAATAATCCAAAGATAGCACCCAGCAATGATAACTGGGCACGTGACATTTGGTAAATATCTAATAAATCTACGAAATATACTTGATATAATCCCTTAATGGATGAAGCCATTAAAGTGATCATTAATCCTAGAATTACAATACTAGATTTATTATTTAAATCTAAAACTGATTTAAGCATTTTCGGCTACTTTAATTTGAGAATTACTATCTAATTTATCAAGTCCATAGTATTCATAAATGCCTTGATACATTTGATAGAATAGTTTGCAAGTATGATCAATTGCTTCAATAGCTTCTTCTTGAAGCTTTGCATTTGTGCAATAATCAACCAGTAGAGATAGGCCTTGTTTTACGTGACCAACATCTTCTTTTTGGTGAACAGAGAAGAAATAGAGATCTTCATCTTTAAGGTTATATGTTTTACCTAAGATATTATGTCTTGCTTCTTCTCCAATTTTTTCAAGGTTTTGACCTTCACTAGCCACCATAACTGCTGCAGCGCCAATATGATAAAGCTCTGGATTTCTACAAGCATTCAAACGATAATCGATGAGTTCTTGCGTATTTTTTAATGCTGTTGCTGATTCACGTTCTTCATCAGATATACCGATTGCCTTAATAAAGTCCTGCATTAAATAAACGTGATTTTTGGTTTTTGATAAAAAGCCAGTTTGCTCCTCATACATATTATGTAATAGATGAATTTTATGCTTTTGAATAGGACAGTAGAAAAATAGGTTTTCGATATATTCTAAAAAAAACTTTGTTAATTGGTATCCTTGTAAACTGGTAAACTTTAAGAGATCTAGATTTGGTTTATTTTCATTCATAATATGATTGAAAAGCGGGTGGCCTAAAGTAAGGTTCTTATTTAAGGTTTCACGCATTTTTAAACGGAATTCTTTTGGGGCTAACATTTCAATCTCACTTCAATTAAGTTTAGGTTGGGTTAATTCGAATAATTCACGGCTCGATTGAGCCATATAAATTCCTTTAAATTTTTCTTTATTTAATCTACTGTAATCCTCTAAAATTCCATAAACTCTAAAACCACACTTCAGCCAAATTTTATGGGCAGGGCTATTTTCTCTGACATCTAAAGTTAGTAATTCAATATCTTTACAAAGACAATAAGATGCAATTTGATTTAAGGTTGTTTTTAAAAGAGATGAACCTCTATAATTAGGATCAATAATCCCTTTTTGCAAATCAGCAATATGCTTTGTAGTATTCTGGAGGGAGGTTTTAATCTGGCAGGTAGAAATGATTTTTTCTTCATCATTTCGGTCTATACCAACTACAATAACTAAAGTTTTATTTTTTAAATTCTGTCGTAAAGCTTCTAAGTAAGCTTCAATTTGGTTATTTTTCTCAAAATTTTCATCAAATCCTAAAATTGATTCATCTTCTATACTTTTACTTAAAAGACTAATCAGACGACTTTCATAAAGTTTAAACTTTTCTATATCTTCTATAAAATCAAAAGAATACATGTGATTTTCCGTGAGTTTCTTACCTTTAAATTTTAAATTTTATTTTTTATTTTTTAGTCAAAAAAAAGACATACTTTGCATTGAAAAAAGACATTTAAACATCTTTTGATTGTTAATTGACCTAGAGTGACATTTAAATGAGCTAGTCATTGCATGTTCGAGAAAGAACATCAAATGACATATGAGTTGTCATTACACAATTTTTGAATGCATTTTTAGTAATATAATTATTGAATGAAGACGCCAACACCTAGAATCTATCGCACAGCTAATTGCTCTTCGTATAACTGAATAGCCACCAAAATTCTAGACACACATAACCATCTTTTGATGGGCCTTTTCATAATCTAATGGAGAACGCTGACCATTGGAACCATGTCTGCGTTTTGAGTTATAGAACATCTCTATATATTCAAAGATATCCGACCTTGCTTCAGTTCTTGTCACATAGATTTTCTTCTTGATCCTCTCTCGCTTTAACAGCTGAAAGAAGCTCTCAGCAACAGCATTATCATGGCAGTTTCCACGCCGGCTCATACTACTTTCAAGGTTGTGATGCTTGAGAAATGTCTGCCATTCATGACTGGTGTATTGGCTACCTTGATCAGAATGAATCAGGACTTTGTTCTTTGGGCTTCTTCGCCACAAAGCCATCAGTAGAGCATCTAAAACCAGATCTGTTGTGATTCTCGACTTCATAGACCAGCCAACGACTAGCCGTGAGAATAGGTCGATTACTACTGCAAGATACAGCCATCCTTCATGAGTGCGAATATAAGTGATGTCAGTCACCCACAACTGGTTGGGCTGGGTGGGGTTAAACTGTCTGTCTAAAGTATTTCGAGCCACAATCGATGGAGTACTAACATTAGCTCTAGGTTTGCGATAGCCACGCTGTGACTTGAGACCATTCGCCTTCATGAGTCGATGTACTCGATTGATACCGCAACTTTCGCCAACGTCTTTCAAATCACAATGAATCTTGCGATAACCGTAGACTCCGCCAGATTCCAACCAGAACTGTTTAATTAATCCTGAAAGCTGTTGCCGCTTCCTCGCAGTTATACTGGTAGGTTTCTTTAACCAGGCGTAATAACCACTGTGATGAACATCTAACGTTGAACATAAACGACGAACAGACCATATATGTTGGTTGTCCCGAATAAAGGCGTACCTCATTTGGACTGGCTTGCGAAGTACACCGCGGCCTTTTTTAATATGTCCCTTTCTTCAGTGACCCTTTGCAGCTCTTTTTTTAATTTCGCTAATTCTGTAGTTGGATCACTAGATTCTGTTGTCTTGGGCTGCTGTGGATCATAACGTTTGATCCAAGCATACAGACTATGTGTAGTGGTTCCTAAACGTGTAGCAACTTCAGCCACACTATGACCTTTCTCAGTGACTTGTTTTACTGCTTCAATTTTGAATTCTTCAGGGTATCGTTTACTGCTCATAAGCACCTCGTTAATTAGCCATTTTATCTAACTAAAAGGTGTCTACAAAATCGGTGGCTATTCACTATTCAAGGTGTGTCTAGAATTTTGGTGGCTATTCAGCATATTATTAGTCAATTTCCCCTTTTTCTACTCTTGATGCAGCATTTTTGACATCATTTTGAAACGCTTCAACAAGCTCAATAAAGTCACTTGTGGCTTCATTAATATCAATTAGTTTACCCTTGAGTTGGCTCGCCAATGTGTTAGCTCTAACCAATATATCTTCAGTAACATTAACTAACGATGCTCTATCATATACTTCTTGATAGCCGTTAATATCAGCAAATACTAGATCAATGTATGTATTTAATGAACTGGTATGAGTGTGACCTGACCATTGCTGTAGCTCTAACTTAAACTTTTCAGTATGTAGTAGGTGCTTACGAAAATCATCTGCATTATTGATATTGTTGTGCTGCAAAATGATTCTTTTTAAGGTGTTGGTGATGAATGCATGACGGAACAAATGGGGATGGAAACTCTCTTTGATTCCACATGCTATTTTCCATTCATTCATTCGTCTACGTGTTGATTCTGCTGATAAAGGCTCACCATTATTTAGGTTCACAAAAAGGTAACCGTGATCGTTAGCTACCCCAATAGTTCTTTTGATAATCTTACGTCTAATCTTGCGAATGTATTGAATAATAGTGCTTAAAAATGCTTGCGGTACCGGGATAAAGCGTTCATGATTGTTACGTTTTAATGTTGTGACTCTCAATAATGGTGCGTCACCTTGCATTAAAGCATTATCAATATCTTTCACCGTAGCCATGTGAACTTCAGAGTTACGTGCACCTGTAGTTTCCAAAAATGAATAGAGAGCAACATCACGAATACGTTTTTCTCGATTAGGTTGGTCGTTGATATACTCCCAGACCTTCATTGCTGACTCTTCCGACACAGGATGTCTGCGTTTCAGAGGTGTATCACTAGGAAAGGAGTTATGAGTTGGGCTTTCGACGTTGAATAGTTTATTACCCTCAGTCTTTTGACTTGTCTTTTTAATTTTAATTCTAATCGTGCAGCCTTTATCTTGACCAATAAAATGGTCTAAATGATAAAAATCCTGAATATACATTAGGAAATGTATGCACTGAGTACCTATTTGTCGCACTTGTTTTCCAGTGCGTTTTAGGTTGCCCAAGCTATCACGCTGTACTATTAAACCTTTAATAAAAAGAGAAAAATACGAATCAGTTAATTGAGTGAAGATTATATTATTATTATAGCAAAAGTTAATTAGATGAATAATTTGGTTCGCATACGTGCGTAATGTGCCACCTCCAACACGTGTAGACTTACCTTCTTCTAACTTTGATAGTAAGTAATGGTTTGTTTCAAAACATGGTATACCATTGTCATATGTTACATATGGGATTGTTTGTGGCTTTGTTAAGTTGAGCTTTTTTTCAATATTTGAATAATAGCTGAAACCAATATAATCTTTGATTATTGCAACAGGCATCATTTACTTCCTAAGGTAAATGACAATTTGTGCTGTAATTTATTATTAAGATCTTGATAGAGAGCTTGACGCTTTTCATTTGTCATGTTGCCTGAGTTAGCCATTCTCGCTAATTCCAAGGACATTTCACCAATAATAGTAGTTAAACCCATGATAGTACGCTTGCTCATATCTAGCTCTATTTCGGCATTTTTTAAGCGTTCTTTGAAATATGCTTTTGTATTGTGATTAGGGTCTGAATCTTTAACTATCTCTTTCTCAAGTGCTGCCTTTGCGTTTTGACGTAATTCATCCAGTTCAATAAAACCACGTGGCAAGCAGTATTCTGCAGCACTTTTCAAAGTATTGAGCGTACAAGGTGTAATAGCACATTTTTCACTAGAAAATGCAGCCAATTTGCGTTGACTGCATAATGCACTTTGGATTTCAGGTAAATTATATTTTTCTGGCTCATTGATAATCTTGATAAGTAATATCTTTGTATTAGTTACCTTATCTTGGTTTTTCTGTAGAATTTTCACTAGCATATTTCTCTAACTTCTAAGATCATTCGGTAATCTTGTACAGTAATACCTCCTCGTTCAATTGTAAAAAACTCAGGTTCCAGGCGGATAACATCATCGTGTAGTAACTTGTAGATAGTGTTTTCAATAGCGTTAAGATCAGCAGCACTAATATGTGATGGCTTAGTTTCAAAATCTTCATCATCAATATAATCACGAATAGCATCTGAGATACGTTCTAGCTCGATATTGGCTTGTTCAACGTCATAGTATTTGCTAATTGCTTTACGCAATACATCAATGGTTTCAAGCTGCCCATTTTGTACTTCACTAACTAAGTGTGCTGCTTTAATACCATTTAATACAGCACCATTATTTGACTCTGTGATGTAATGGTATAGATGCTCGGACGAACTATGTCCAAGCATCCACCGTATTGCGTCAAGACCATCATAACCATTTGTCCAGAAAAACATCATTGCAAAAAATCGTCGCAATTGGTGATTTGAAAAATATAATTTTTTCGGTATACCATTTTCATTTATAAAAGGCGTTTCAAAATAGTCACAAATATATGTATAAGGGGAAGTCGTTATTAAATCAGTAAATTTTAAATTTTTTTCTGCGCCTCCTAATAAATTGAATAAACGCGGTAAATCAATACCGAGTTGTATAATTTTCTTATTAAATGATTCAACTTTCCACATTAATCTAGCTATAGAGCGAATTATAGGTCTTTGTGTAATTGCTTTGGTTCCATTATCACCACCAACCCCTGTTTTCATTACAATGCTTTGAATAGAAAAATGAGTATTATAATCTGTATCATCTGGGTTTATATCTGGGACCAGGTTTGATTGTGGATTTAAACTATTGATTTCATTCGATCTTTTTGCGGAAAATACAGAAAATAAAAATTGAATACTTGTTATTAATATATTATATCTATTAATTAATGTATTGCTATGAAGAGAGGCTTTCTTGATATCAATATTAATATTAGATCCTATGTATGCTCCACAAACTAATCTTTCAGGATATAGGCGATTCACAAGATTAGTAAAATTTTTACGTGAATATCTGTTAAGAGGAAGTGTTATATTTTTTTTTCCTACTTGAAATTCGAATACATCAACTACAGATTCAAGAATTTCATCAATATTTTTAAATGAAAATTCAAATGTATCACGCATTAAGTCGAGCATAGGCATCACTGGCAGTGTTTTAAAGCGTCCACTTTCCGCAATGTCAACCAATCTTGCAACAGTGTTAAAATTTAATTTACTGAATGCAGTATGATCTAGCTGCATTCGTTCTTGATTTGCAGAGAATGATAACTGCTTTAGTGATTTTATTAATTTCATCAAGTTTAAAGCACCGACTTCGTCATCATTCTTAATATTTGAAATTTTAAGTGTGCTTTGTGATGGATGATAAAGTCCAAAGAATCGATCTATGGGGTGATAATCTCTATGCACCATAAATTTAATGAAGCTATTTGATTTAATTGGTAAAATTTTTTTATTACTATTGAAAATAAACTTTTTGAATTTACTATAATCGAAAACATTACTCTTAGTGACAAATTTCTCAATAATAAAGTTATTAGCCTTATTGTATTCATCGGTAGTAAAGTTAAATATATTCAAAAGACATTTTTTATTTTCTGTAGCTTCATACGCAGATGATGCCTTGATAAGTTCATTGCGAGTATGCTCTTCAAATCGTAAGTATATCGGAGCTCCATATGTATCAACTGTTGACATTGATACTAAAATATCAAGAAGAAATTCTGTACTGATAAGGGATAGATGCATTTTACTTAGATTGATTGCTCTAGCGTTAAATATAATGCACTCAATAAGCCTCAGAACACGATACAAGTTATTTCTAGATGTTGCTAAGTTAGATAGCCTTCCAGCATTGAGTGCTGGATTATCAATATTAAGTACCCAACGTTTAAAAGTATTTAACAACTTGCTATGTTGTGGCTCAATTAAGAAAGTTCCATCATCTAATTGTATTTTATTCCATGGAACAACTGTTGATGAGCTTTGAGGAAAGTTTTTGCTTTTAGGAAATTCAATTTCCCAGTTATCATTTTCAAAAGCAGACTTTAACCATATAGGTTTATATTCAATACTAATAAACGACTGTGTATATAAATTTGTCATATTAGCCATAGTTTGAAGGTCATTTACAGCAATCGCTTGTTTTAATATTTTTTTTAGCTCATCAGTTTGTATATTAATTAGTGGATTTTCTAGGCTTGAGTAAACGAGTTTTAAATTTTGGTTGAATGCTGTACTCATGCAAAAATTCCTTGTCTTACTTTTTCAATATCAAGCGGTTGTTTTAATGCTTTTTTATAAAAATCAATAGTAGAATCAACATTAACAATGCGTTTCGACTTATCTTTGCATTCGTACTGAGACAATACGAAAACGGCTGTCATGTACCAATACTTAACATTGTCAGGTATGGTGTCATTGTATTCTTCCACAACAGTACGTATAGCAATTAGCATTTGCAGAAGAGATGGACTAATCATGAAAACTAGAGCATCTAGCTTTTGCTTAACCTGTTCTTCTTCCTCTTTAGTTTTGGTATTTTCAATGTCCATCATGTGCGCAGGAAAGTCACGCATCTTATGATTTTCAAGAAATTGTTCAAGATATTTTATATCAAAATCGAGCGCTTCATTGAGTAAATCAGAGTTTTTCATAGCTTCAAACATTAATGCATTTTGAAAAATTCGAACCCAACGATTATTAAAGAAATTTAATAATGCTTGTGGTAAGTATGCCTCTATCACTTCAATATTAACTTGCTTATGACCAAGCTTTTTACTCACCTCTTGAATCGAACGAGTTTCAAGATATGTGTATATTCCCTTCTTTTTCCTGATATTTCTCAAGCTAAAGACAGACATCAACGCATTTATTTCATCTTCACTGAGGTATGGTTGTCCATTCTCATTATATTGAACCTTTGAGAATGCTCTTTTAAGATCTGAAAATCCAAGGGTCTCAGTATTACTAAGTATAATTCCAGATAGTTTTTTCGTGACATTAACAGTGTTAATAGATGCGTATAAATGCATATAACGCCAGTTATTATCACCCATAGCTTTCAAGCAATTGCGCTCAAAAGAGGTCATTTCAATTAGTGTCTCAACAAGATATTTTGAACGCTGTGTTAGTACTACATCTTGCTGTGCCTGGGTTGCTCCTTTACGTTTTTTAAAAGATGAAATTATCCAATGTTTGCCAACTTGCTTAAAACCTATCATGTCTTCATTTTTGTCATATAACTCCCATGTTTCTAACCAACTAGGGGTTATAGAAGGGTGTTCTAAAATAAGCAGTGCATATACGGCAACAATAAAATTTTTATTTACACGGCATAATTCACGAAATACTTTCGCTTTATTTGATATGCCTAGTATGTAGTCAGAAAACTTTCTTTTGTCTAAAACATTACCATTTATGTCAACTACTGAATTGAAGCATTGATTGATTCCGTAATGTTTTAGTGTTGCTAGGGTGTTTGCTAGATACCCTAATCCGCTATTAATACTGTCGTTTTCAGTCATACGAACACCTGGCGGTCGTACTTTGATTTTACCCTTAAAAGATTCTACCTTTTTGTAATTAAAGATATATGAGTCAACATATTTATCAAGGGCTTGTTTTATGTGATTGAATTCATTCTCTAACCGTACTTGTAATTTAGTAATAACTTCTTCGTCTTTAATATAGAGAGGAATACCACCATAAAATTGCTCTTGTTCTTCCTTTGTGAATGAGCCCCCCGATGGAAGTGTCTTATTATCCTCTTTGGGTTTTTTAAACTTGGGAATAACAAATGGGTATAGTGGTTCTTCAAATACTCCTTCCTCAATAAAGCAACTCATATATTGCGCTATCATTCTCGACCAATCTTTGATAGCTGCATGAGCTTCACCACCATTTGCTATTCGTCTAGCAAAAAAACGATGGTAAATATTGAGCATGAAATAATATGAATTGCCATGATTAAGGTGATATTTTAGCTCCTCAATATTATCAACAACTAATATAAACTCGTTAAACAACATTATAATTTGATCTAATGATGAACGTAGAGTTGAGTCTATTTTTTTTAGAGCATATCTCTCTATATAACTATGTATTTCTAAAGCGAATTCTTTACCATAAGTATCATATATTTTCTGTAGCTGATATCGCCTACTGATACCATCTTGAGAGATTACAGTCCACCCGTTGTAGTACTCCTTTCGATCTAAGTCTATTGCGTGTGATTTGTAAGCCTCAATATATTTACTAATTTGATCTCGATCAGATGTTAGTAAGTTATCTGTATTTAATTTGATTCCATTAGTACTGATAAACTTAGTGATAGCCCTCACATGTAACCATATAATGTGGTGTTGGCTATGTTGAGGGAGATCTGAATACTCGGTATATACAAATCCAGAAAAAAGCTTTAATTGCTCATAAGCTAGCTTTTCGCTATTTAGAATATCAATACCTGTGTATGGGCGATTACTACCCATGCCTGTTATATCAATGAAAACTGCATAGCTATTCATATGGGGCGTTTTATTTTGTGATACTGCCGGTAATGAATTGTGCAGCTTGATCATGAATTTCTCGTTCAGAATTGTACCTAGTCTGGGGTATCCTTTCAAAAATCTGCTGTCCAAAGTGCTCTCCTCAACAAAAAAACTTTTGAATTGACATGTGTCAATAAATAAATTGATGTAAAATATATAACTATTATTTTTAAAGTAATGAGTTAGCTTATATTGACATTATAGCTCAACGCACGAAAAAAAAAGGTGGGGTAGGCAAGTCGAGTATTACTGTCAATCTGGCAGCGATCAGTGCACATCAGGGTTTAAAAACCTTATTGATTGACCTGGATCCGCAGGCCAACTCTAGCCAGTATGTGCTGGGTGATGATGCGACGTATTCTAGTAACAAGCCGGCACTCGAACCGAATATCGAAAACTATTTTGAAGATGTACTCGGTAATCAGCAAAGCAAGGGCTTGCTTGGTAATGCGATTGGCTCGATTTTAAAAAGTCGTAGCAAAGGTCTGGAAAGCTATGTGCATCAATCTTCTTTTAAACATCTCGATGTCATTCCGGCTAGCCCGACACTGGGTGCATTGGCCTATGCACTGGAGTCCAAGCACAAGATCTACAAGTTACGAGATGCCTTACAACAACTGTCAGGATATTATGATCGGGTGTTTATTGATACACCGCCTGCATTCAATTTCTTTACCCTCTCTGCTCTCATTGCGGCGAACCGTGTGCTGATTCCCTTCGACTGTGACGTGTTTTCTAAACGCGCCCTGCAGACCCTGATTGAAAATGTGATTGAAACTCAGGATGACCATAATGAAGGGCTGGAAATTGAAGGTATTGTCGTCAACCAGTTTCAGGCACAGGCTAAGTTACCGCGTGAAGTGGTACAACAGCTCAAAGATGAAGGGTTGCCGGTCCTCGACAGTATGTTGCCACCGTCGATCTTGATGAAAGAATCTCATCAGAAAAATCAGCCTTTGATTCATTTGGCTACTGATCATAAATTGACTCAGGCCTATCAATCGTTGTTCAATGAGATAGAGCAGAATTAAGATCGAGTTAGCTATGAAACTTGTGAAAATAAGCCTGAGTATTGCTGCACTTGCATTACTGAGTGCCTGTGCAACGCCGGTAAAACCGACTTATGTGTCGCCAACCCTGTATCAGACTTTGGGTTGTTCGCAACTACAGGGTGAATATAACCGTATTCAGCAGTATATCGACAATGGCGTTGAGCCACCGAAACGTACAGGCGTCGGTGTGGGCGTTGGTCTTGGCGGTGGCTGGGGCAGTCGCGGTGGCTGGGGTATTGGCCCGAGTGTTTCAGTCAATATGGGACAGTCATCCGATACCAAAAGAACCGAACTGGCACGGCTTTTAGGCGAGCAGGAAGCGATTGTACAGGCCGCGCGTTATAAGAACTGTCCGATCATCGTTCGGCAGGCGACGCCTAAATAAATCATTCAACATTAAACGGATGAATGCTGACTTCGGGTCGGCATTTTTTTATTGCTTTCACCAAGAATAGGGCGGTTTACATTAAGATAAAACTCACGGGAAATTGACCAGACTGTATATAAATCTGAAATTTATAAGCTTGTTATCACACTCTCATATTGATTAAGCTACAACCTTGGCCCGGAAAAGTTCATTGCGATGATTGAAAATTGGTTATTTGTTTTAGGACTCATTGCTGTACTGATGGTTCCAGGGCCCGCCAATGCCTTGGTGGCTAGTTCTGCTCATCAGCAGGGGCAGGCCAAAACCAGTCTCTATCTTCCTGCCATTTTGCTCGGCTATTTTTATGCCATTAATGTATGGGCCTTGGTGATTCATCTGGCGTCACCGATCTGGCCAAATTTTAAAGGCTTGGTCTATGTGCTGAGTACCATCTGTGTGGGCTGGATGACCTTGCATTTATATAAGGCCCAGCAGTTAGAACGCTACAGCAAGAACCATCCGCAGATTCGCCCCTGGCAAATGTTTACAACTACCCTAAAAAATCCTAAAGCAGCATTGTTGGCCTCTGGAATTTTACCGATGGAAACCTGGCAAAGCCCGACCAACTTCGTTCTGGTTTTTGCTGCCTTTAGCTTGAGTACCGTTCCGGTCGGGATATTCTGGATGGTCTTTGGTCAGGCCATATTGACCAGTCCATCTGAAAAAATAAAAGCCGGCCTCATTTATAAAGGCGCGGCTCTATTTGTCCTGCTTTGTCTCATCCCACTCTTGATCAAGCTCTGGGATTAAACGCACAGGCTGTAAAAGAATCTTAATGTAAAAAGTTCTTAAGCTGTTTTACTTTTTTTGAGCTTTTGTTGAATAAAGCCAATCACACCTGGCAATACACTTAAAATAATGATGCCAAAAATTAGATAGGTGAAGTTGTCTTTGACGATCGGCATATTGCCAAACATATAGCCCAAAATGACAAATGAGCTAATCCAGGCAAATGCACCTACTACATTATAGGTCAGGAAATATTTGTAATTCATGCTGCCAGCACCGGCGACAAAGGGTGCGAAAGTACGGGCAAAAGGAACAAAACGCGCAAAAATAATGGTTTTACCACCATGTCTGGCAAAGAATTGCTGGGTCGCCAATAAGTGTTTTTTATTGATGAAGCGCGATTCAATCTCGAAAACCCGAGGTCCAATATATTTGCCAATATGATAATTCAGGGTATCGCCCAATACTGCCGCAACAAACAAGAGCGGAATCAGCACCCAAGGATCCATCGCACCAGTAGAGGCTGCCAGTGCACCTGCTGCAAATAGCAAGCTGTCACCGGGCAGGAACGGCATCACCACCAGACCTGTTTCTACAAAGATAATTAGGAAAAGAATGGCATAAATCCAGATCCCGTAATTGGTGATAAATTCAAGCAAGTGATCATCAACATGCAAGATAAAATCAATCAGTTCCATGAGCCCAGTACAAGCAAAAGTGTGGTCAAATCCTAACAGCCCGGGGCATGAAAGTCAGTACCAGAAAGTAAAATAATTAACGCTCCATCCATCTTCAATTGAGCAAAAATTTCTCTTACATATTATCTTCAGATTTTTATAAAAACATGCTTAGTTGGATTAAATCTTGAGCTTAAAAATATAAAAATGACAGACCAAACAAGGCATCCGAAGGGACGCTTTGTTGTGCTAGAAATATAATGCAATCAACTAAATGTATACCTAATGCGAATTGTGTGCTTAATGCGCTGAAAAATGTTAGAATACGGCGCTTATCTTTCGTTTGCCTTTCATAGTTGTTCGTCATGACTACCAATACTCAAATTACTGAAGATCGTATCCTGATTCTGGATTTCGGTTCTCAATATAGTCAGCTCATCGCACGTCGTGTCCGTGAAGCTGGTGTATATTCTGAAATGTATGCCTATGATATGTCTGAAGAAGACATTCGTGCATTTAATCCAAACGGTATCATCTTGTCTGGTGGACCTGAGAGTGTTCACCTTGAGGGCAGCCCGCGTGCGCCGCAAGTGGTATTTGAGCTGGGTGTGCCGGTATTGGGTATTTGTTATGGCCTGCAAACCATGTGCGAACAGCTTGGCGGTAAAGTTGAGCCAGGTACTGTGCATGAGTTTGGCTATGCAGAAGTAGATATTGTCGTACGTGACAAGCTGATCGGTAATTTACAGGACCGTGAAAACCAGCTGCATGTCTGGATGAGCCATGGTGACAAGGTTGCCCGTATTCCAGAAGGCTTCCAGATCACTGCACAAACGCCTAGCTGTCCAATTGCTATGGTTTCTGACGAAACTCGCCGTTTCTATGGTATTCAGTTCCATCCTGAAGTGACACATACGTCTAAAGGCGCAGAATTACTGTCGAACTTCGTTCATCAAATTTGTGGTTGTCGCGGTCTGTGGACGCCAGAACACATTATTGATCTACGTGTAGAACAGCTTCGCCAACAGATTGGTGATGAAAAAGTATTACTGGGTCTTTCTGGTGGTGTGGATTCATCTGTAGTGGCAGCGCTGTTGCATAAAGCGATCGGTGATCAGCTGACCTGTGTATTTGTAGACAACGGTTTGCTTCGTTTGAACGAAGGCGATCAAGTGATGCAAATGTTTGCTGACAACATGGGTATCCGTGTTATTCGTGCTGCTGCTGAAGAGCGTTTCTTGACTGCGCTTGCGGGTGAAGTTGATCCTGAAGCAAAACGTAAAATTATTGGCCGTGAATTTATTGCTGTCTTCGCTGAAGAAGCACGTAAATTAGATGGCGTAAAATTCCTTGCACAAGGTACGATTTATCCAGACGTAATTGAATCTGCTGCAAGCAAGCAGGGCAAGGCACATGTGATTAAATCACACCATAATGTGGGTGGTTTACCAGCAGATCTAGCGTTTGAACTGGTTGAACCATTACGTGACTTATTTAAAGATGAAGTACGTAAATTGGGTACGACTTTAGGCTTGCCACACAGCATGATCTACCGTCATCCATTCCCGGGCCCAGGTCTTGGTGTGCGTATCCTGGGTGAAGTGAAAAAAGAATATGCAGACATTTTACGTCTTGCGGATGACATTTTCATGCAGGAACTGCGTGCCAGCGGCTGGTATGACAAGACTGCTCAAGCATTTGCAGTATTCCAGCCAGTAAAATCGGTGGGTGTAGTCGGTGATGGCCGTCGTTATGCATGGGTGATTGCACTGCGTGCGGTAGAAACCGTGGACTTTATGACGGCTCGTTTCGCGCATCTTCCTTATGATTTAGTCGATAAGATCTCGACCCGTATCATGAATGAAATTGCTGAAGTTTCTCGTGTTGTGTATGACGTATCGTCTAAACCACCAGCAACAATTGAATGGGAGTAATTTAGGGGTTTCGGACAGCACTGCTGTCCGCCTAAATTACGCCAAGCGCTATGCGCGTGGCAGTATCTGGTTTATCAGATATAACCTAATAAAAAAGAGCGCTTCGGCGCTCTTTTTTTGATTTATACTGAATAAAAATAAACCTTTAAAAGCTAAAAAATGCCTTTACCTACTTATGATCAATTAATGCTGCCTTTAATGAAATTATTATCAGAATTAAATGAGCCAATAAAAATTTCGGATGCTGCGAATATCCTAGCTGAACGTTCCAATTTACACGAAGAGGATTTAAATAAAATTCTTCCGAGCGGGAAAAATATATTTAAAGATAGAGTGGCATGGGCAAAGACCTACTTAGTTAAGGCGGGCTTAGTTCAACAACCGAAGAGAGCATATTGTGAGATTAGTAGCTTGGGTAGACAGGTTGATTTAAAAAGTTTAGATGCTATAACAAATGAATATTTAGCACAGTTCAACGGATTTTCAGATTTTAAATTAGGAAAGAAAAATAAAGATGAGTTTGGGATCGGGAATCTACAAGTTATTGAAAGCCTAAATAGTTACCAAGAAACTCAGACTCCAGAAGAAACAATCCAGAACACAACGGAATTATTAAAATCTGATTTGAAAAGTGATTTGCTTCAGATGGTAAAAGATAAATCTCCTTCATTTTTTGAAAGACTGGTTGTCGATCTTCTGGTGGCAATGGGCTACGGCGGTTCACATCAAGATGCAGCTCAAGCGATTGGTAAAACCAACGATGGTGGAATTGATGGTGTAATTAGTGAAGATCGATTAGGGCTAGATAAAATTTACATCCAAGCGAAACGTTGGAAAGATACTGTTGGTCGTCCCGACATTCAACAGTTTAAAGGTGCTTTGGCCGATCAAGTTGCTAAGAAGGGTGTATTCATTACTACGTCAAGTTTCAGTAAAGAGGCCATTGAGTCGGCAAGAAAATCCGGTATTGTTTTAATTGATGGCGATAAGCTGACGTCTTTAATGATTGAATTTGGTTTAGGTGTACAAATAGAACGTAGTTTTCATATCTATAAAATCGACCAAGATCGTTTTGATGAAGATAATTTTTAACGGGTAATTTAAGCTGGTTTAACCTGCCAGTTTTGCAGCTCCCCAGCTAAACTTTGCTCCAGATCTGGATCATAAGCTTCAACCCGATTCCGTCCATTGGCTTTAGCCTGATATAAGGCAATATCGGCTTGCTTAATTAGGGTCATCAAATCCGTTTCACAGCTTTCCAGAATGGCAGCACCAATCGAAATACTAAAACTGAAACGATGTTGGCTGTCTAGATCGATCACAATATTTTCAATTTTATGCCTTAAACGCTCGGCAACTTTTAGCGCTTCATCCAGAGAAGTTTCGGGTAAAAATGCAATAAATTCCTCGCCTCCATAGCGTGCCAAAATATCATGCTGCCGCATTTCGCTGTGTGTATTTAGGGCAATCGTCTGTAAGACCTGATCTCCGATATCATGACCATAACGATCATTAATCTGCTTAAAATGATCGACATCAAAGACCAGTAAACTCATAGGCACCGGTTGATCAAAATTCTGTTGTACCAGTTGTTGCGCGAGATATTCAAAACAGCGACGGTTATTCAGGCCAGTGAGTGAGTCGGTATGAGCCATATTTTCAAAGGCCTGCCGATTATATTCATTCAGGGTATGCTGCAAAAATACCATGCGTGATTTTAAGGTCGAGCTCCAGCTAATATATAGACTGAAGGTCAATACTGGCAGATAAATCAGGGAAAATAAAAACATCTGGTACAGGTCAGACCGAGTATTGAAATATACACCGATGTAAATCATCAGGGTAATCAGACTTGAAGTAATCAAAGACGGCCAGAACCGGATCTGCACACATAAATTGGCCAGTACAATAAAGACTAAGGAGGCATATTGATAAATGAGGGTATAAGCACTTTCAGACTGATTCAGATTAAAAAACCAGATGGCACTTGCACCAATAATCGAGGTAGGCAAGAGCAGATCAAAGACAGGCAGATTGCGGTAAGAGTGATACATCCAGATCGTGATCAGTACGATCAGGATGGTATAGCTGATTTTGGTCAAAATGAGTAACTTGAGAATATCATGCAGCACCAGAATATCGGCGAGGGTATAAGAGGCATATGCCAGCTGTGCGAATAAATTGACCTGTAATAAGTATTTTGGTGGTGTATCAAAAAGTATGCTAAAAAAAAGCAGGTTGAATTTTGATAAAATAGAGAAATGCAAATAACTCTAGAAATCAAATGTCCAACCTGCCTCAGTGACAGTATAA
>NZ_JBBCWZ010000051.1:0-23423 GCF_037145695.1 Acinetobacter sp. USHLN143 | reverse complement strand
AGCGTTTAATTGGTTTTGGGAAAAAAGAAGAGTTTAAGGAAATTTTGGCAATTTTAAGAAGGCAGAATCCTGATAGGATAAGGGTTCTGTGAAATTTGTCGTGTACAGAGATTAATTATATATATCATAAAAAAACCACCCTTTCGGGTGGTTTTTTCAATCTCAAACCGTCTCTTATTGAGCGCGGTTTTTGATTTTGCGGATCGTTTCCAGCTGAGCAGCAGTTTCTGCAAGAGCAGCCAAAGCAGCAGCAGCGTCCAAATCGCCCTTTTGATTTGCTAGCAATTGTTCAGCGTGTTTACGCGCTTCAATAATTGCAGCTTCATCTAAGTTTTCTGCACGGACTGCAGTATCTGCAAGAACCGTAACAACATGCGGTTGAACTTCTAGAACACCACCAGATACATAAATTAATTCTTCTGTACCGTTTTCCAAAATAACGCGGATCGCGCCAGGTTGGAGCAAAGTTACCAGCGGAGCGTGACCAGGCATAATACCTAACTCACCGCCAGCACCTTTAGCAATTAGCATAGTTACAGTGCCTGAGTACAAAGACTCTTGAACACTTACAACGTCACATTGCATAGTCGCCATGAGAATCTCCTAAATTAGGGAACTAATTAAAGTTTCTCAGCTTTAGCAATCACTTCGTCAATACCACCAACCATGTAGAACGCTTGTTCTGGGATGTGATCGTATTCACCAGCTAGAAGACCTTTAAAGCCACGAATCGTTTCTTTAAGAGATACTAATTTACCAGGAGCACCAGTAAAGACTTCAGCTACGTGGAACGGTTGAGAGAAGAAACGCTGGATTTTACGCGCACGGTAAACAACCAGTTTATCTTCTTCAGCAAGCTCGTCCATACCAAGAATCGCGATGATGTCTTTAAGCTCTTTATAACGTTGCAATACGTTCTGTACAGAACGTGCAATTTCATAATGCTCTTGACCAACAACTAACGGATCTAATTGGCGTGAAGTTGAGTCTAGTGGATCGATCGCTGGGTAAATACCAGAAGATGCGATGTCACGGCTCAATACAACAGTTGCGTCTAAGTGAGCAAACGTTGTAGCAGGCGATGGATCTGTCAAGTCATCGGCAGGTACGTATACCGCTTGGATTGACGTAATAGAACCAGACTTAGTCGATGTAATACGTTCTTGAAGAACACCCATCTCTTCTGCAAGTGTAGGCTGGTAACCTACTGCAGATGGCATACGACCTAGAAGTGCTGATACTTCAGTACCCGCTAGTGTATAACGATAGATGTTATCTACGAACAATAGTACGTCACGGCCTTTACCGTTTTCGTCTTTCTCGTCACGGAAATATTCAGCCATGGTCAAACCAGTCAACGCTACGCGTAAACGGTTACCCGGTGGCTCGTTCATCTGACCGTAGACCATTGCTACTTTGTCTAGAACGTTAGAATCTTTCATTTCGTGATAGAAGTCATTACCTTCACGAGTACGCTCACCAACACCAGCAAACACAGATAAACCTGAGTGAGCTTTCGCGATGTTGTTGATCAATTCCATCATGTTTACAGTTTTACCAACACCGGCACCACCGAACAGACCAACTTTACCACCTTTCGCAAACGGGCATAGCAAGTCGATGACTTTAATACCAGTTTCTAGAAGGTCAGTAGAAGCTGCTTGTTCTGCATAAGAAGGTGCAGAGCGGTGAATTGGTAAACGCGCTTCAGTCGCAACAGGACCAGCTTCGTCGATCGGGCGACCAAGAACGTCCATGATACGGCCTAGAGTCGCTGTACCTACAGGTACAGAAATCGGCGCGCCAGTGTTAACTACGTTCAAACCACGCTTAAGGCCTTCAGTAGAACCCATTGCAATAGTACGAACTACGCCATCACCAAGCTGTTGCTGAACTTCTAAAGTAGTTTCAGTACCATCTACTTGGAGAGCGTCATAGATCTTAGGAACGCTGTTGCGTTCAAACTCGACGTCGATAACCGCGCCGATGATCTGAATGATACGACCGCTATTCATTGCTGTCTCCTCAATTCAAAATAATGTTAAACGGCAGCGGCACCACCAACGATCTCAGAAATTTCCTGAGTAATCGCGGCTTGACGCAGCTTGTTATAAATAAGTTGCAGGCTCTTAATGATCTCGCCTGCGTTGTCTGTCGCTGCTTTCATAGCGACCATACGTGCAGACTGCTCACATGCGATGTTTTCAATCACACCTTGATACACCACAGACTCGATATAGCGAACCAATAAGCCATTTAAAAGCTCTTCAGCTTCAGGCTCGTAGATATAATCCCAACCGTATTGACGGTTAAGAGTCTTGTCTTCTTCAGCAGCAGCCAAAGGAACAAGTTGTTCGATCTTTTGATTTTGAGTCATGGCATTGACAAAGCCGTTTGACACTAGATAAATACGATCTAACTCGCCTTTATCATAAGCATCCAACATCACCTGTACAGAACCAGATAACTGCTCAAGACTTGGAGTATCACCGACTTGCGTCGTCGCCCCAAGCACTTTACCGCCGTAGTTTTTAAAAAACGAAACCGCTTTTTGACCAATTAAAGCAAATTGAACTTCAATTGACTGCTCTTGTTGCTGTTGAACGTGTTTAACCACTTTCTTGAACAAGTTAATGTTCAAACCACCAGCAAGGCCACGATCTGAAGACACAATGATATAGCCAACGCGCTTAACCGGGCGTTCAACCATATAACGGTGTTTGTATTCAGGGTTCGCTTGGACCAAATGAGCAATTACACGGTGCATATTTTCGGCATACGGACGGCCTTGAGCCATGCGCTCTTGCGCACGACGCATCTTAGAAGCTGCTACCATTTGCATCGCTCGAGTAATCTTTTGCGTGCTCTTGATACTAGCTACTTTGGCGCGAATTTCTTTTAAATTTGCCATACGCTTAACCTAGTATTCGAAAGCCCTTGCGAGCTTCCGAAGGTTGATTCCGTGAACCAAACCAACACTAATCTAGCAAGTTGCTAAATTAGTAAGTTTGAGTCGCTTTAAAGCTTTCAATACCTGCTTTGATTGCAGCTTCGATGTCTTTGTTGTAATCACCAGAGGCATCGATTTGTTGCATTAACGCAGCATGTTCTGAACGGAAGTAAGAAATCAACGCAGCATCAAAGTCTACGATTTTCTTAACGTCTACGTCAGCCATGTAGCCTTCGTTAGATGCATAAATTGAAACAGCCTGGTCAGCAATTGAGTAAGGAGCATATTGTTTTTGCTTCATTAACTCAGTTACACGTTGACCATGTTCAAGTTGCTTACGAGTTGCTTCGTCAAGATCAGAAGCGAACTGAGCAAATGCTGCCAATTCACGGTATTGCGCCAAAGCAGTACGGATACCACCAGACAATTTCTTGATGATCTTAGTTTGCGCTGAACCACCAACACGAGATACAGAGATACCCGCGTTCACAGCAGGACGAATACCTGCGTTGAATAATGATGTTTCAAGGAAGATCTGACCATCAGTAATCGAAATTACGTTGGTTGGTACGAATGCAGATACGTCACCCGCTTGAGTTTCAATAATCGGCAATGCAGTTAATGAACCAGTTTGGCCTTTAACTTCACCGTTAGTGAATTTCTCAACGTAGTCAGCAGATACACGAGAAGCACGTTCAAGTAGACGCGAGTGTAGATAGAACACGTCACCTGGATACGCTTCACGACCTGGTGGACGGCGTAAAAGCAATGAAATTTGACGGTAAGCAACAGCTTGCTTAGACAAGTCATCATAAATGATTAACGCATCTTCACCGCGGTCACGGAAGTATTCGCCCATTGTACAGCCAGAGTACGGAGCTAGATACAGCATTGCTGCTGGATCAGCTGCAGCTGCAGCTACAACAGTTGTATACGCCATAGCGCCAGTTTCTTCTAGCTTGCGTACCACGTTAGCGATAGTCGATTGTTTTTGACCGATTGCTACGTATACACATTTAATGCCAGAGTTTTTCTGAGCGATGATCGCGTCGATCGCCATTGCTGTTTTACCAGTTTGACGGTCACCAATGATCAACTCACGTTGACCACGGCCTACAGGGATCATTGTATCTACTGATTTATAACCAGTTTGTACAGGTTGATCCACTGATTGACGCCAAATTACGCCTGGTGCTACTTTTTCAACAGCATCAGTTAATTTTGCATCAATAGGGCCTTTACCATCAATCGGGTTACCCAAAGCATCTACTACACGGCCTAAAAGTTCTGGACCAACCGGAACTTCTAATACACGACCTGTGCAACGCGCTTTTTGACCTTCTTGAAGGCTTAAGTAGTTACCTAAAACAACGACGCCCACTGAATCCTGTTCTAGGTTCAGTGCCATACCGTAAAGGCCGCCGTCGAATTCGATCATTTCACCGTACATAGCGTCAGCTAAGCCGTGAATACGCACAATACCGTCGGAAACCATAACAATGGTTCCTTCGTTCTTAGCGGTTGCGCTGGTGTCCAGATCGCCGATACGCTGTTTAATGAGCGCACTGATCTCGGATGGATTCAGTTGTTGCATTGCGCTATACCTCAATCTTTTTAAAGTTCAGTCTTCTAAATGCAATTAAGCAAGAAGACGAGTACGCATTTTTTCAAGCTTGTTAAGCGCAGAATCATCTATCACTTGGTCGCCTGCACGAATAACTACACCAGCAATCAGCGCTGGGTTAACTTCTACAGAAACATTTACGGCAGCTTCGAATTTCTTCTCTAATGCATGCGCAAGTAATTGTTCTTGTACTGAAGTTAATGGGAATGCAGATTCAATCACTACATCCACAGTATTGTTATTCTGTGATTTAAGCTGCTCATATTCTGCTGCAATCTCAGGAAGAAGAACCAAACGGTTATTCTCTGCAAGCAATGTCAGGAAGTTAGACACTGCTGCAGTTTGGTCTTCACCTAAAACTTTCGCAAAAAGAGCCACCTGCTCAGCAGGTGTAAGCTCAGGGCGATTTAGATAAGCTGAAAATGCTTCGTCTTGCACCACAGCACTGAGCAATTCAAGTGCTGTTGACCAAGAGTCAGTTGCACTTTGCTCAGAAGCGTAAGCAAATGCTGCTTTAGCGTATGGGCGTGCCAACGTCAAGAGTTCAGCCATAATCCGCCTCTCTTAAAGTTTAGCAGCCAGCTGAGTCAGCATGGCATTGTGAGCTTCTGCATCAACTTGCTGGCTAAGAATTTTCTCAGCACCAGTTACTGCAAGAGCAGCCACTTGTTGACGCAATTCTTCGCGAGCAGCATTGATTTCAGTATCAACAGCTTCTTTAGCCTGTTGACGAATACGCTCACCTTCAGCCGCAGCTTGGGTACGCGCTTCTTCGATCAATTGTGCACCACGACGGTTCGCTTGTTCGATCAATTGAGCCGCTTGTGCTTTTGCCGCGTCTAACTCAGCTTTCACTTGTGCTTGCGCATCTGCAAGGTCAGCCTTCGCTTTTTCAGCAGCATTTAAGCCATCAGCGATTTTACGCTGACGTTCACTAATCGCATTGATTAGTGGTGGCCATACAAACTTCATGCAGAATGCGACAAAAATCGCAAACGCAATCGCTTGGCCAAACAATGTGAGGTTGATATTCATTGCAAATTCCTCAAATAGTGAATTTCGGAATTAAGCTGATTAACCTACAAATGGATTAGCGAAGATGAAGAACAAGCCAATACCAACACCGATCATAGGCACAGCATCAAGAAGACCCGCGATTAAGAACATACGAGTTTGAAGTTGTGGAGCCAATTCTGGTTGACGAGCTACAGCTTCAAGGAAACGGCCGCCTAGAAGACCAAAACCAATCGCAGTACCTAAAGCACCGAAAGCGATCAAGATAGCAGATGCAATTGCAACTAGACCTAAAGTGAGTTCCATGATAATTCCTCAGAGGTTAGGTTTTATACCAAATTAAGTTAAAAAATTGTGTGCCCAACCATCCGTTGACAGTTAGGCAATACCATTAATGCTTTTCGCTTGCCATACTCATGTACACGATAGTCAACATCATGAAAATGAATGCTTGTAGCGTAATAATCAAAATGTGGAAAATCGCCCAAGGCACAGACAACGCCCACTGGATCCAGAACGGTAATAACGCGATAAGAATGAAGATTAACTCACCCGCATACATGTTACCGAACAGTCGTAGAGCCAATGAAACTGGTCGCGCCAAGAAAGTAGTCAATTCCAACAATAAGTTGAATGGAATTAAAAGCACTTTAGCAACTGGATTACTTGGGTTAAATGGGTTCAGTGCTAACTCACCAACGAAGCCGCCAACACCTTTCTCACGAATACTATAGAAAATAATTAAGAAGAATACAGAAATAGACATACCGAGGGTAATGTTTGGATCTGTAGTCGGAACAATTTTAAAGTAAACCTGATGAGGGTCTACACCCAGCATAGAAGCAATCGCGTGTTGAGCTACATAAGGAATAAAGTCAACAGGGATCAAATCCATCAAGTTCATGAGGAAAATCCACACGAAAATGGTTAATGCTAAGGGTGCAATTAATCGAGACTTCCCGTGGAAGGTATCACGTACACTTGAATCTACAAACTCGATAATCATTTCAATTGCAGACTGGAACTTGGTAGGAACACCAGCATTAGCCGCTTTCGCAACCAACCAGAACAACAAACAGAAAATCAGACCCAGTCCGATAGACCAACCCATTGAATCCAAGTGAATAGCAGTGAACCCCATCTGTTGAGCTTCAGCACCGCTTTCGGCCAATTTCCACGTACCGTCCGGCATTTTGCCATAGGTCATGTTGGTCAAGTGATGCTTGATATACTCGGTCGAAGTAAGGGCATGTTCTTCAGCAGCCATAAATCACACCTGGTCAATGTCAAAAAACTAATAGAACAAACGAATATCGCGTGCTGCTTGATATCTCGCCTGCTCCTGAAAAACTTTTCAATTTCTTGTTGTGCTTATACTCATTTTTGTAGACGTGACGCCCAAAACGGAGCGACCCACGACATGGCTTGAACAAGTATAAAACCACAAAACAACGCCACCGCTGACAACGGTTTAACATTGCTTAAAATTAAAATGAAACCAACAATCACAATGGCAAACTTTCCCATCAAGCCTTTATACATGTTCGAAAGAACTTGTTTAGACGCGCGGGCTCCTGCTGCTCGAAACGATTGCCACGAAAAATAACAAGTCGCGAGCCAACATACCAGTGCACCTAATGCTGCACTCAAGGCTGCGGTTGAGTCTTTCACGACCCAGCCGATCAAGGCTGAAACAGGGATCATACAGGCTTGCAGGAGGACCAAAGCTTTCGCTAATCGTCGGTCAATCAAGCGACTAGTTCGGCTCATTATTTATTCACTCACAGCAATCATGCTTGACAAGTTTAACAGGTGATTATTTTTAATCGCAGGCATTATAGAGTTACACCCCTGAACATGCAATCTTTTCCCGACCTTAGTCGTGTTTTTTTAAATCGGGTCACTGCTGTTAAACTAATCAAAATCTGTCTATTTTTTAAATCATTAGCGTGCATTTAGTACACATTTCTGGGTTTCGGCGGCCAATTGCTGCCAAGCCTGCACAAAGTCCCCTGCCCCGCTCATGCTTTCATCGACATGCTGGAACAGTACCGGATTGAGTTTGCGGTACTGGTTTTCACTGGCATGACCTTCGGCCAGCAGACACATTTTGCGCTGTGGACGATGATCCTGTAAAAACTTGATTTGGGCTACGGTTGGCGAAACATGCGGATCATCGGTCAGCGCACCCATAAATTTTAAATTTAACGGGCGTTCCAGATACTGGTAGGCATCGTGATAAGACCAATAAGGTTTGGCTTTGTTGCTTGAACTATAACGCTGGGCCGTCGCAAACATGTTTTGTGCAAAGTCACGGGCATTTTTCCAGTAGCGTTCACGATGCTCCGGCAATTGCTGCGAACGTAGCGCCGCAATAAAGAAACCAATCCGCACTGCATTATTCGGATCGAGCCAGACATGCGTGTCTACCGTATTTTTTAAGGCCTCGCCACGCGGATTACGCATCGGCAAGGTGGTCAATATCCCCGAGTCTAACAGTGCAATGCCTTTATTACTTTCATTCAGCACTTTGGCCAAGGGTGCTTCATGCGCCTGACCCAGCCAGATCACCAGACCTGCATTCTGAATAGTTTTTCGATGCGCCGGAGTCAGACTCACATCATGTCCACTTTGGTTGGCCAGCAATAAAGTCGGCTGTTCCACACCTTGGGTAATTTTCTTGGCAATCAGATAGATCGGCTGCGTAGACACCACCAGACTTTGTGACCAACTGAGTGTACTGAACAATGCCAGCAGACTGATTGCAAGGAGACGGAACATGAGTAGAAATCACTTAAAAACGATAAAATCAGGAAGTGTTATAATATAACAAAAATACAAAAATACCTATGCCCAATCGAAACTCAGAACGCTTCATGTTAAGATTTGAAATCTATTAATTTTCAGTTTCGCACTTGAGGTGAACTATGGGTTCCTGTTCGCACGAACACCACAACGCATTGCACGGCGTGCACGACCATCCAAATGTCGCACAACGTCTTGCTGAAGCGGAAAGTCTTTGTGCAGCAAGCGGCGCACGCCTTACACCTTTACGTAAAGAAGTGCTGGAACTCATTCTGAATGCGCATGGTCCGATGGGCGCCTATGATCTGCTGGCACAAATGAAAAATGCCAGCGATCGTCCTGCAGCACCACCAACGGTGTATCGCACTCTGGATTTTTTATTAAGCAAAGGGCTGATTCATCGCCTGACCTCGATCAATGCCTATATTCCCTGTTGCCATCCACGTGAAGGGCATCAGGCCGCTTTTTTAATCTGTACCGAATGTAAAGCCGTCAAAGAAGCGTCGGCTCAGGGCCTGCTCGATCAACTCGATGCACTGGCCAGCTCTGACGACTTCACGGCACATCACAGCATTATCGAAATTTCAGGAATTTGTCAGCAGTGCCGCAACAAAGCTTAAGTGCCTCTCCCCTGATTCAGCTCTCCAGGATCTGGGTCAAAATCGATGAGCGCGACATCTTAAAAGCCATTGATTTCTCGTTACAAGAGAAAGAAATTGTCACACTGATTGGTCCCAATGGTGCTGGTAAATCGACCTTGATTAAAGTCATGCTGGGCATACTGAAACCACAATCGGGTGAAATCAAAACTGCGCGCAAACTCAAATTTTCCTATGTGCCGCAAAAATTCAATCCCTCACATAGCTTACCGCTACGGGTAAAAGATTTATTAGCACTAGAAAAGTGCCCGTCCCAGATTAAAACCGAAATTATCCGGGATACCGGTATTAGTAAACTGCAAGATTCTAAAGTTCAGCAGTTGTCTGGTGGCGAACGTCAGCGGGTGCTACTGGCCCGTGCCTTATTACGTCAGCCGGACATTTTAGTTCTCGATGAACCGATGCAGGGTCTAGACATCCAGTCCGAAGCTGAACTGTATGAATATGTGCGTAACTTACCGGAAAAATATGGGTGTGCCGTACTGATGGTTTCACATGACCTGCAATGGGTGATGCAAGGTACGACTCGTGTGGTCTGCTTGAACAAGCATATCTGCTGTAGTGGGCTGCCGGAAAGCGTGCAGCAACATCCCGAATATCAGGCGATTTTTGGTACTAACCGGGTATTCTATCAGCATCATCATGATCATTGCGCACACGGCGATTCTGCCACCCCCTGTCAGCATGATTCACGCCCTCATATTCACCCCGAGCCGGAAGCTTAAACCATGATGGATTGGTTACAACTCCTTTTACCTGCATGGATCATGGGAACGCTATTGGTATTTCTGACTGCACCGCTGGGCTGTCTCATGCTCTGGCGGCGTATGTCATTTTTTGCTGACACTATGGCACACGGTACTTTACTCGGTGTTGCCATTGCTGGGGCTTTAAGTTTACCGCTGTGGATGGGTGTAACTTTTATTGCCTTATTATTGGTAGGGATTTTGTGGGTACTGCATGATCCGCGCCTGCCGAATGATGCCTTGCTGGCGCTGTGTTCAGCAACACTGCTTTGCTCAGGTCTATTGTTCATTCAGCATTTACCGAGTTTAAGACCGGAACTTCTCAGCTATCTATTTGGTGATCTACTGACGATTTCCTGGACGGACTTACCCACCTTTGCTATCGTGATTATTCTGGCCTTAGCCGTTCTCTATAAAAGCTGGCAAGCGCAGATTCAAATCGCAATTGATCCGGACATGGCGGTCAGTGAAGGTGTAAATGCCAAATGGCAACGCCTGATCTTTATGTTGTTATTGGCATTGTTTACCGTGCTTGCGCTGAAAGCAGTCGGTTCACTCTTGATGGGGGCATTACTGGTGATCCCTGCCCTGACCGCACGACTCCTTGCACACTCACCCAAACAAATGGTGATCTGGGCATTCGTGATTGCGCAAATTGGGGTGACCGTGGGCCTATGGTCGAGTGCCGGTCTCAATACTTCGACTGGTTTAACCATTGTACTGACCATGGCGGTGCTATTTGCACTGATCTTCTGTGTGCAGAAGTTTAAAAAGCTGAATTAATCTTTCTGTTAAATCATTATGATTTTCTAATGATCTATTCCGCCTCTCTCCTTTAAGGAGAGAGCAAAGACTCTTTATTGATGCACCAAACTCAATAAAAATGCAGCGCCGGCAAATAACCCGGCAAAAGTCCGGTTCATGACTTTTTGTTGTTTCGGCGATCTAAGCAGCCTTAAAACTTTAGCAGCCAATCCGGTATAACCCGCCATCACAATCAGATCAATCGTCACCATTGTCGCAGCCATAATCAAATACTGAATCCATTGTGGCTTAGACAAATCCAGAAATTGCGGCAAGACGGCCAGTAAAAATACGATGGCTTTAGGATTAGTGATATTAACCAAGAAACCATGCAGTACCAGTTTCCCTCTCGATTTTCGCGCCAATTCATGTTTAATTTCGATAGATTGTACAGGTGCTTTCCATTGCAAAATAGCCAAATACAATAAATAGCCGACACCAAACCATTTCACCACTAAAAATGCCCATGGGGTTGTCGCAAACAAAACTCCCACGCCTGCCGCAACCACTGCAATCTGTACCAATAATGCCAGTTGCAGGCCCAGCGCATTCCAGTAACCATGCCGAAAACCATAATTCAGTCCACTCGACATGGAAGCAATCGCTCCTGCGCCCGGAGACACACTAATCACCCAGCAGGCCAGCATATAGGCAAACCACATTTGATAGGACATGGATATTTAACTCAGCAAAACTTGCCCAATATTATATGAATTTTCTAATAAAATCAGGCTAAAAACCTGCTTAAATATAAGGCATTGCACTATTCACTCTGTCTAGCTTCAGGCACAATATGTACATTAAAAACAGGATCTATCCTTACAGGAGCCATGAATGACAGCCCAATCGGTAATCTTGCCACTTCCTTCAGATCATGCCCGTTTTATTGTTTTACGTCTTAAAGATTTGAGTATTGAACAATTAAAAGAACAACTCGAACATCTTTTTACTTCGCGTGATCGTCTTATTACGCAACATCCTCAAGCACAAATTAAAACGGCAGTGGCTTTTGGTCCTGAACTGTGGGCAAAACTTTATGATCAAGCTCCTGCAGGCTTTAAACAGCTTGAGCCCATTCATGGTTCATTTGAAATGCCAGTGGTTCCGGCAGATATGATCATTCATATTGCCAGTGCCCGTGCTGATATCTGTTTTGCGCTCAGTCAGGCTTTTTTTGAAGGCATTCAGGATCAGGTTCAGGTGCTGGATGAGCGGGTTTGCTTCCGCTATTTTGATGGTCGTGACATAACTGGCTTTATTGATGGAACTGAAAATCCGCAATTCCCGGATGATCGTGCTGAAGTCGCATTATTAGGTGAAGATTCAGGTATTTTCCAAGATGGTTCATTTATTTTTGCCCAACGTTACGCGCATAACCTGGAAAAATGGAAAAAGCTAAAAGTTGATACTCAGGAACAGGTTATGGGTCGTACCAAGCTTGAATCGATTGAGCTGGATGATGAAGTCAAACCTGAAAATGCGCACGTGTCACGTACTGTAGTGGAAGATGAAGAAGGCGAAGAAATGGAAATCCTACGTCATTCTCTGCCTTATGGTGATGGACGTAGTGACCAGGGTCTATTCTTTATTGCCTACACCAAAGACCTTACGATTATCGATGCTATGTTAGAACGTATGTTTGGTACCTCTGGCGATGGAATTCATGATCGTCTGCTTCATTTCGTAACACCTCTAGATGGTGCCTATTACTTTGCACCGAGTGAGGAGTTGCTGGAAGAGGTTTTGGAAGGGTAAAAGAAAAAAGGATTGCTACATTAATAATGTAGCAATCAAATAAACTATTTTTTAAGTGATTTTTGAGAGTTTATACTTTCACACCCTAATGTAGATGACAAACATTTCAATTCAGAATTTAATATTAATTTATACTTCTCTAATTTACCACTAGACTCTCTAACATCTGCTTCATATAAATATTTTTTTTCTTTTAGAATATAGGCTTTGTTGCACAAAGATTTGAAATGCAAAGCGCCCCTAATTGAGCCAAATTTAAGGCGTAACTTGGGTAAGTGGTCGACCTAATTCCGTAAATCTGTTAAGGACTGCTACACGTGCATGGATCTCATTCACTTGGCTATCAAAACTCCTTGCACTGAGTTTATCTCCTAATAATTTGATGCAATGCATCTTAGTTTCAACCAAACTTCGCCGATGATAGCCTGACCATTTTTTCCATAGCGTCCTGCCTAAACGTTTAATTGTTCGAAGTAATTCATTTCGTTCTAGCGAGCTAATCTTTGTATCTTTCCATGGTTTCGCATTTTTTCTAGGTGGAATCACCGCATGCGCTTGCCGATCTGCAATGACCTGACGGCATTGCTTGGTGTCATAAGCTCCATCGGTATAAACAGAGTCAATCTGCTCATCTTGTGGAATCTGATCAAGTAAATCACCAAGCACCTGTGAATCACTGACATTATTGGTTGTAAGCTGAACTGCTCGTATTTGTAGGGTTTTAGCATCTATATCAATATGAAGTTTACGCCATTGGCGACGATATTCAGGTCCATGTTTCTTGCGTTTCCATTCGCCCTCACCTAGAAACTTCATGCCTGTAGAGTCCATGAGTAGATGCAGCCCATCGCTACTTTTTTGGTAGCTGATTACAATATCAATATGCTTTTGTCTTCTACAAAGCGTGGTGTAATCTGGAGCTATCCAATTTAATCCGCAAAGTTTAATCAGACTTTGCACAAAGCCAGTAACCATACGTAAAGACAGACGGAATAAGGATTTAATCATTAAGCAGCATTGGATGGCTGCGTCGGAGTAGGTTTGATTTCGCCCTTGTTTGCCTTTTGATGGCGCATACCATTGCGTAGCAGGATCAAACCAAATGGCAATATTTCCGCGACTCATGAGTGCTCGGTTATATGCGGGCCAATTGGTTGTGCGGTAGATTTTGTGTGTAGGCTTCTTCATTTGAAAATTATATCGCTGAAAAAGCCTTTACAGATAGGTTTGTGCAACAAAGCCCCTTTTAACTAAAACTCTCATAAAATAAATGCCTTAGTTACTTAAAAGCTAAGGCTTTTTTTTATATTCTGCCGAATAATAGCTACATCAATAAATAGATGATAATTCAATCACAGGATGTCGCATGGCACAGCACTCACTGATTCATCAACAGAATTTATGGAAAGCCTTTCTGGTTTTTCTATTGCCATTAATTGCGACCAATATCCTGCAAAGTCTCTCCGGCACGATCAATACGGTTTTTGTGGGACAAATGCTCGGAGTGAATGCGATTGCTGCTGTTGCCGTTTTTTTCCCGATCCTGTTTTGTCTGATGGCCTTTGTGATTGGTTTGTCTGCCGGTTCTACCGTACTGATTGGACAGGCTTGGGGTGGAAAAAATATAGAAAAAGTGCGCTGTGTGGTCGGTTCAACTTTATTTATGACCTTGATTGGCGGCAGCTTGATTGCGCTTTTCGGGGTAATTTTTGCTGAGAATATTCTTTTGGCCCTTGGCACAGATCCTGATGTAATGCATTTGTCCTTGCCCTATGTACAATGGATGCTGGCGGGTAGTCCCTTAATTTTTATCTATATTATTTATACTTCCATCTTGCGTGGCGTTGGGGATAGTACCACGCCCCTGTTTGCTTCCGCACTTACCATTGGGGTCGGTTTGGTGGTGACACCGGTCCTGATTGCCGGTTATTTTGGCTTTCCTAAAATGGGCATTATCTCACCGGCGATTGCCACCATTCTGGGAAATCTGGCGGTTCTGTTGTTTTTAATCCTGTATTTGAACTATAGGCAACATCCGCTCAAGCTGGACTGGGCCTTATTAAAAAATATTCGTCATCAACCACAGTTGAGCAGAATGATCTTGAAACTGGGGGTTCCTACTGGTGTGCAAATGGTCACGACTTCAGTTGCCGGACTGGTAATTGTCGGACTGGTCAACCGCTATGGCGCAGAAGCAACAGCGGCCTATGGTGCAGTCAATCAGGTCTTAAATTATATTCAATTTCCGGCTTTGTCGATTGCAATTGCCGCATCTGTATTTGGTGCGCAAGCGATTGGCGCAGGTAAATCGGATCTGCTCAATAAAGTGACCCGGACTGCGCTGAGTATGAATATCCTGTTTACCGGCGGTCTGGTGATTCTGGCCTACCTGTTCTCCAAATATCTGATGGCGCTGTTTATTACCGATCCTAAGGTTGTAGTACTGGGACAACAACTGCTATTTATTGTGCTGTGGTCAATTTTGTTCTTTGGCGCCAGTGCTATTTTTGCTTCGATCATGCGTTCAAGTGGTACGGTGACCGTGCCAATGCTGATCAACATTTTTGCCATTCTCTGTATTGAAGTTCCCGCCGCTTATCTGTTTAGTCAATGGTGGGGCCTAGAAGGTATCTGGTATGCCTATGCGTTGGCTTTTGTCAGCCTGTGTATTTTGCAGGGACTGTATTATCAGTTTATCTGGAAGAAAAAAACGGTTGAAGCGTTAATTTAGATAAAAAGTTTATACCTCAAAAGCACAATACCTTAGATACTGGCTTGCTAAAGAGTCAGACTATGATTGTCGCCATAAAAGAAAACCCGCTTTCGCGGGTCTGTTTTACAATTTTTTAAGCAGATTTTTTCTTCTTTTTACCAAATTGGGTCGCCAGTGCAGTGACATGCTGATAACCGGTCGGCAAGATCCGCTGAATCAGGTCAATTGCTTTGGCATCATTACCGATCAGCAGACGGCGCTTGTCTTTTTGTACCGCCTCCAGAATTTGACGAGCGGCTTCTGCAGGTGGACAACGCAATAATTTATTAAAATTACGAGCTGATTTTTCCGGATTCATACCTAAAGTCAGCAGGCTGTTATTCATTTTTGCAGCATTGGCAATATTGGTACGGATACCCCCCGGATGTACACACAGTGCACTCACCCCACAATTTTCCAGATCCAGTTCCTGACGTAGGGATTCAGTAAAACCACGCACTGCAAACTTGGTCGCATTATAAGCAGACTGGGTCGGTTGAGCAGTCAGACCAAACAGGCTGGAAATATTGATGATATGGCCATCGCCAGTTTTCTTGATCAGTGGCAGAAATTCTTTGGTGCCATACACCACGCCCCAGAAATTGATTCCGACAATCCATTCCAGTTCTTCATAAGACGCCCCTTCAACAGTTGAACCTAGTGCGACGCCAGCATTATTAAATATCATATTGACACTGCCATGATCCTGTTCAACCTGTGCCGCCCAGTTACGCACCTGTTCCAGTTCAGCCACGTTCACTTTCTGGATAGTCACACGAACATCACTCTCTTTGAGCAATTCAAGCGTTTGCGCCAGACCTTGTTCATTGATATCACTCAGCGCCAAGTGACAACCCTGCTTGGCCAATAATACCGCCAGTTGCTGGCCAATACCTGAACCGGCACCGGTAATTGCAGCAACTTTATTGTTAAAATTTTTCATTCAATTTCCTTATGTAAAGAACTGCCATTCCATGACAGCAGGATCTTGTTCTGTTGTTTCAGGAGCTAGCACAGATCCTCAATATAGTTTTGACAATATAGATTGTCAATAATTATCCTATGTCCTTAGAGGCCAAATTTCAGGGGAGCATTTCTATATAGGTCTAAGCGAGATTTATTGCTAAGATATTCAAAATCTTCATGCAGATGAGCACACAGGCCTTATGACCGATTCGATCGACTCAGTAGCAAAATCACGACCCTCCAAAACCAAGGAGCGTCAGTTTAAAGGCCTGTCGATGGCTGAACGACAGCAGGCACGTCGTGAAAAACTGATCGAAGCCGGAATTGAAGCCTATGGCAGTTATGGTTTTTTTTCAGTTACCGTCAAAGATATCTGTAATGAAGCCAAACTAACCGAACGTTATTTTTATGAATCCTTCAAGAAAAGCGAAGATCTGTTTCAGACCATTTTCTTAAAACTGATTGATGAACTGCAGCAGAATGTGATGCAGGCCATGATGCAGGCATCGAGTGATCCGAAAAAAATGATCGAAGCCGGTTTGAGTGCGCTGCTCACTACCCTGCGTGACAATCCGCGCATGGCACGGATCATTTATATCGATGCCATGCTGGTGCAGGAACTGCATAATCAGGCCACCATTCATGAAACCATGTCACGTTTCGACCGCATGATTCATGCCTTTGTCATGTTGATGATGCCGCAGTTAAATCGCAGCGAGCAGGAAATTTCATTGGTGTCGACCGGTTTAAATGGCTATGTCACCCAAATTGCCATTCGTTGGGTGATGAGTGGTTTTAAGCATTCGCTTGAGGAAGTTTTATCGTCTTGTAGTGTGGTTTTTTTGGCGCTGCTCGAGTCATTTTCCGAGAAAAAATAGCTGTTAAATCCTGTGTTTAATAGGATTTCCTGCATTTACCAGTGAGTTGAAGATTTATGCTGTACTACGGAAATGAGTAAAATTAATTTATGATTTTTTAACAAGTTTCTGCATTATATTTGTCACAAATCTTTGCGAATATCAGCAGTTTTTCCCTTTCTGCAATGATACTGTCATAATTAGTCTTTGTAATAAGCCTGTCATAAATATAAAACGGTTCACCGTTTACATGAAATAGGGTATTGCGTTGTGAAAGATGACTACATATTAATCGTCGATGACGAGCTCCCGATTCGGGAAATGATCCATACCTCTCTGGATATGGCCGGTTTTCAGTGCTTGCAGGCAGAAGATGCCAAGCAGGCGCATCAGATGATTGTGGATCAGCGTCCGGCACTGATTTTGCTGGACTGGATGATGCCAGGTGGCGTCAGCGGTGTGGACCTGTGTCGTCGTCTGAAACGTGATGAAAGCCTGTCAGAAATTCCGGTGATTATGCTCACAGCGCGCGGTGAAGAAGACCACAAGGTACAAGGTCTGGATGCCGGTGCCGATGACTACATGACCAAGCCATTCTCGACCCGGGAACTGGTCTCGCGGATTAAGGCGGTACTGCGCCGCGCCAATGCCCTGAGCGGTGAAAAAACTATTGATGCCAACGGCTTGATTCTGGATCCGGTCAGCCAGCGGGTGAATTTTGGTAACAACATTCTGGAAATGGGTCCGACTGAATATCGTTTACTGGCATTCTTCATGACCCATCCGGAACGTGCCTATACCCGTGCGCAATTGCTGGATCAGGTTTGGGGCGGTAACGTCTATATTGAAGACCGGACTATCGATGTGCATATCCGCCGTTTGCGTAAAGTGCTGGAACCTTATGGTGTAGACCGTTTTGTACAGACCGTTCGCGGAACAGGGTATCGTTTCTCGACGCGTTCAGATGTCGCTTTAGGTTAATATCTTTTAAGGTAAATCTTGTTTTATGTATGAACCCTACCCTGTCCCCGAACTGGCACGCGAACACAAAAGAATCCGTTACAGCAGTTTATGGGATTTTGCCAAGCAGGATTTACGCCTACTGGCTTTTTTCCTGATTATCGCCAGCTTTATCGGTTTTGGGATTGGGTATTTCTGGGTTTGTATCGTAATTGCTTTCGTGGCGTTCTTTGCGACCCAAATGCGTTCCTTATATCTGGTCAATGAATGGATTTCCAATCGCCCTTATGATGTTCCACCAAATATTGGCGGGATTTGGGGTGCGCTACTTTTCAATGTTTACCGCGCCCAACGTCAGGAACGGATTGTTCAGGCGGAAATGGTCGAACTGATTGATCGTGCACAGTCTTCACTGGTGGCCTTACAAGAAGCTGTGGTACTACTTGATGAAAACCAGCAGATTGAATGGTGGAATCCGGCAGCCGAACGTCTGCTCGGAATCTCCAGTGATGACCGTCGCCGTAATATCCTGACCTTGTTACGCCAACCAAGCTTTATCGAATACTATCACCATATTGATGAATCCCCGGACGGCCTGAAAATGCGTTCTTCGCTGTTTGAAGACCATTATGTGCAGGTCAAAATGACCCGTTTTGGCGGAGAAAGTCGGGTACTGGTCGCTTATGATGTGACCCGGATGCACAATCTGGAACAGATGCGAAAGGATTTTGTCGACAATATTTCACATGAACTGCGCACTCCTTTGACCGTACTCAGCGGTTATATTGAAACCTTTACCGATCAGGAAGATATTAATCCACGCTGGAAACGCGCTTTTGATCAGATGCAGTCGCAAACCCGACGCATGAATGCTCTGGTCAACGACCTGCTGCTGCTGTCACGTCTGGAAAATGATAAGAATATTGCCAAAAACCAGATCATTGAAATGCCGAGTCTGATGAACCAGCTATTCGATGATGCCCAGGCCTATAATATTGATTATGGTCATACCCTGAATCTGGACATTGACAGTCATTGCGATCTGATCGGTTCAGATATGGAACTGGCCAGCGCCTTTAGCAACCTGATTACCAATGCCATCAAGTATACGCCTAAAGGCGGCACCATCACCATCGGCTGGCATGATGACGGTGAATCGGCCTATTTTGTGGTGCAAGATAACGGCATCGGTATTGATCCCAAGCATCTGCCACGTCTGACCGAGCGTTTTTACCGCATCGATTCAGACCGCAGCCGTCGTACTGGCGGTACCGGTTTGGGATTGGCAATTGTTAAACATGTACTCATGCAGCATCAGGCACATCTGGAAATTGAGTCCAAGGAAAACCAAGGTTCCACGTTTAAGGTAGTTTTCCCCAAAGAACGTCTCAGCTTTCCGGACTAATCTCACAAAATCAAAAAAGGTACCATCGGCACCTTTTCTTTTAAGCGTTTAAGAGCTGATCTGTTTTTCTTTGGACAGTGCACGCGCATAGGCAGCACGTTGCGACACCCGTTTAAGATAGGCTTGAATCGCTGGATAGCTTTGACCCGTCCGGCTCTGCATGGCCTCCAAAGGAAAACTCATCTGAATATCCGCAAAACTGAAATGCCCGGCAAAATAATCATGCTCACTCAAATAGCTTTCCAGAAACTGGATATGATCTTTTAAACGGCTCTGTACAAATTGCTTTTTCACCCCATCACAGATTTTCTTGGCCACAGGTCGAATCAGCAAAGGCGTATGTTTAGGCACTGTGGTCATTACCAGTTGCATCACCAGCAGCGGCATTAACGAGCCTTCCGCATAATGCATCCAGTAACGGTACTGGGCCTTGTCGGCAATATCTTCTGGGCGAAACTGCTGCTTTTCATCATAAGTTTCCTGCAAATATTCCAGGATCGCCGCAGATTCTGCCAGTACCTGACCCTGATCGACCAGAATCGGGGCTTTGCCCAACGGATGGATCTGTTTTAAGGCCGGTGGCGCAGAAAGGTTGGGCTGACGTTTATAGTATTTAACCTCGTAATCCAGTCCTAATTCTTCCATGGCCCACAGGATACGAAATGATCGTGATTGTTCGAGATGATGTAAAACACGCATATTAGACTCATGATTTTATTGTTTTTGCCCACTGAGCATAGCAAAAAGCAGCAGACTCTAGCTCATTTTTTGATGACTGTAATGATATGTATCCTATGTTGCAGATTCATTATTTGAGTTCAACTCAGACAGCGTTCCATATTCCCATCATTTTTAGCATTTATCGGGAAGCCCGCATCTGGTCTGGAAATGCAGGCGCTTCTAAACGTGGTCCATCATAGGCAGGAATGGAACCAAAACGTTCATGACCTTCAATCCATTGTTCCCGCGCAATTTTAAGTTCCTCTGTCGTACGCCCGACCAAATTCCACCACAGTAAAATCGGGCTTTCAAATGGTTCCCCACCAATCAATAACACCCGACTCCCGGCATGAATTTCAGCATTGACCTGCTGTAAGCCCGGCTCAAGGATCAACATATTATCCTCTGTCAGTTCATGCCCATTGATGCTGGCCGTCCCTTCAAGCACCATAAAACCATATTCAAATTTCGGATTCAGCGGCAAGCGCATACTGCTACTTTCAGCTGCATACACATCCACGCCTAGCAATTCACTATGTACTTTAACTGGTGATCTCGTTTTTAAATATTCTCCGACCAGCACGGTAAATTCAATGCCTTGCTCATTTATGACCGGCAATTCAGGATAATGTTCAAAACCCGGTGCCATATTGATCTTGTCATCCGGCAAGGCAATCCATAACTGCGCTGCATGCATATGCGTTTCACTTTCAGGAGAGACTTCGGTATGTGAAATGCCATAACCCGAGGTCATCAGATTGACCTGCTTGGGACGAATCAACTGCTGATTTCCCAGACTGTCATTGTGCATCATGCTGCCTTCGATCATCCATGTAAAGGTCTGCAGACCAATGTGCGGATGTGGTCCGATATCCAGACCATCTCCTTGCGGGAAAATGGCCGGACCCGCATGATCCAGAAAACACCAGGCACCAATCATGCGCTTATGTCTGCTTGGCAAGGCACGTTTAATCACGGTGCCCTGTCCGATTTCCGCGCGACGTAAAGGAAACTCCTGAATAAACTGATTCACATACTTTTCACAATCATCGGAATTCGACAGTTCAATATCACTATTATTCGACATGGCTGAGCTTACCTCGGCATTTTCATTCTACTTTTGAGTGGGTGAGACATGCATTTGACCGATTCAAGATGCCTCTCTGTTCAGGACAATGTACAGGGTCTATGGGCAAAATCTATCCCTGGAAATATTTAGATACGTATAAAACGCCTCACTAGTCTCATTAATTTAAATCCTGAAAGGCAGATGGGATTTGTATCCAAAGCCCCCAAAATTAAGTTTTAGCAAGGCAATCATGATTTAGGCACATGGCGTTATGAGTTTAAATAAACTGAAGGTCAGGAATATCATTTATGTTTCACGTGAAACGAATCCATAACAACCAAATATCCCAATGAATAAGATGATTATTCATGTATTTCAATCGCTTTCAATTTTACAAAACACAAATTTTGTTACGTTTTAGCTTTAAAAACTTCCCGGATACCCAATTTTTGGGAGGTTATTTTTTACTCAACCACGGCATAATAGGCACCTATAAAAATAACACTGGACCAGGACATGTCTGCTCAGAATGAGAATATATATTCAACGGCGAATGTATCTTTTCAAAATTCGACGACCGATAAATCACTGAAATTATCTGAATGTGATCTGCAGAACCGTCAGCTGATTGAACAGGCGCTAACAGATCCTCATGCCCGTATTCCTGCCCCGTTTCAGCAGTATTTTCATGATTATGTCTATACGCATAGTCATCATAACTTGCGTCAAATTAACTATCTGGCGCAAATTGCCTTTTTACTGTATTTCTTTGCCGATATTCTGATTATTCCAGACATGTTTTTTATTTCTGGTCTGATGCGCGTCGTTCTGGTTCTGGGCGCCATGTTTTGCTGTTATTACCTGTTTAAAAAACATAAAAACATTCAGATTCTGGACAGAATCTTGCCGATAGGTACCACTGTGGCTGCAGCGGCCTGGATTGGCTTACTCGCGCTTTCAACCAGTCCCCATGTTGCTACCTATATTTATGCCTCTGCGATCTTTATTCTCATCGCCAATCTCTGTGTGCAGACCCAGTTTAAAGTCGCAGTCTATTGCTCCATCTTGATTGCCCTGTTTATCATGCTTGGGGTGACCCAGTTCATGAGTGCTTCTCAAGCCTTTATTTTTAGCGTGGTCTTTAGTCCACTGTGGTTTTTTAGTATTTATATTAACTGGAATAATATTCTGAATGTGCGGCGTTCTTTTTTGCGCTCCCTGCTTGATGAATGGAACTATCAAACCTTAAAGAATCTGGCCCATACCGATGATTTGACCCAACTCTACAACCGTCGCCATTTTGTCGATATGGCTGAACGCTCTATTCATCAATGGCCTAAACATGCCAGTAGCTGCCTGTTGATGTTTGATGTGGATCATTTTAAAAATATTAATGATAGCTATGGGCATGATGTTGGTGATCGGGTGCTACAACTGATTGCTGAGGTGACCCGTAAAGAAATGCGGCATAGCGATGTACTGGCACGTTTTGGCGGGGAAGAGTTTATCGCTCTCCTGGAAGATACTCAGCTACAAGACAGCCTGGTGATTGCAGAACGAATTCGTTGTGCAATTCAAAAGCAGTATATTTATGTTGAATCCAATCATGCCATCCGGTTCACCATTTCGATCGGTGTTGCAGAACTAGAATCCCATACCCAGACTCTGGAAGATCTGATCAAACAAGCCGATATCGCCTTATATCAAGCCAAGAAGTCTGGCCGAAACCGGATTGAAGTCTATCATCCGGATATGCTGAATAAGCCCAAGCCAGCAACAGAAAATCCCTGGAATGTATTTAAGCCAGACACTCAACCAGCCCAGTCAACGGCGAATTAAAGCTGAATCATTAGTCTGTTCTATAAGCTAGGATCATTCTTAGAATGCGTTAATCGGGGATTTCATTTTATAAAATAAATTTGATTCTTCCACTTTTAAAATATCCAACAAAAGAATAGAATATTTTTTATACAACTATATATAAATTTCATCTTATTCATTTTTATATATTTTAATTTGGGAAGGCTGCATGCCGCATGATAACGAAAAAGAATCACGTACCCTGATTCAGGAGGCTCTTCAAGATCCGCTTGTTCGTATTCCTGCACCTCTAAAACCGGCCTACTATGCTCATCAGAAAAAACTCACTTTAAAATACTGGTGGTGTTTTAAAAAGTATGCTGACATTAAATGAAGCCATTATTGATGTAAAAGAAGGTTAAGTCGAAGGCTTTAAAATGGTTTTCAAGCTTTTTGGAGAAATTACAACTTCTTCTAAAACCACGCCTTATTCGATGCCTTATTTTGCAATTATTACCTTCAATTCCTACAGTAAAA
>NZ_JBBCWZ010000050.1:0-23765 GCF_037145695.1 Acinetobacter sp. USHLN143 | reverse complement strand
TATAAATGGGTAATGTACAAGTTGCTGTAGAAGCATGTTTAATTCGTCTGATCACAGATACTTTATAAAGTATTTTAATACTTTTTTGAATCCGTCAATGCGTAAGTCCTAGATACTTACATAGAAATAAAAAATTATTATGAGAAAACAGTTTTATATCGGGAGGAGAATCTTGGTTTAAAGTAAAAAATTATAATAAATTCAAAAAATTATTTGAACTATTGTTATAAAAGGTATAGGTTGTCTGCTTTAAAAATTAGCTAACCACTTAGAATTAAGGTTAGATATTTCCGGGGGGAAACAATGAAAAAATTTACAGCTTTAGTAATAGGAAGTGTGATGTTATTTACTTCAGGCTGTGCGACGATGTTTAATGGTTCAACACAAACTGTGAATATCCGTAGTAACGATGAATTGGCTAAGTTATATGTCAATGAAGAATATATGGGTCAGCGTAATACTGTTTATACTTTCAAAAAGAAAGAAAATTATGTAATTAAAGCAGAGAAGCAAGGCTGCCAAACCAACATTGTTATTCCACAAAAAACTTTTGATCCAACAACTCTATTAGGTGTTTTCTTGGATTGGGGAATTATCTCTATTCTCGTTGTGGATGGTGCTGCTACTGGTGCATGGCAAAAATTCAGCCAGACAAGTTTTGTAGTGGATCCTAATTGTTAAATAGTTCACTCCGATTTAAAAAATATCCCATTAAATAATGGGATATTTTTTTTATAGATTTTATTTTCTTAAAATATTATTGTTTGAAAATTAACCAATAAAACCCCATATAAAACCCTAGATTCATCGTGTTTAGTGCAGCTCAATTGCAATATTATCTTGATCTTAATCATGACTCAGGTGTTGCCAATTACGAGATTGGTAACGAGTTTATTCGGGTTCAATTTAAGAAAACCTCGAAAGTTTATACCTACAGCTATAGCAGTGCCGGCTATCAGCATGTCGAAAACATGAAACAGCTTGCCCAATATGGCGATGGGCTAAATGCCTATATCAATCATCATACTCGACAGCTTTTTGTACGTTAAAACTGGTCTGCTTCTTGCTTCAATGAAAGTCCTAAAAGGCAAATATTTTCTAAAGAGTAAATATCTGCCTAGAAATAGTGCAAGTGCATATATTAAAAAGAGGGCTATCACCTATGGATATTCAACAGCACGCACCAGAGTCAGGAAAATTAGATAAAAAAGCCCATTTCTGTTCTGCATGGCCACTGATCCTGATTCTTTTTGGGGGCGCGATTGGCACCTTTTATGCTGTGATCGCCTATCTACTTAACCTGAAAATTTATAGTTCTGAACTGACCAGACTCAACAAGGTTTTGGCTAATCTTCTTTGCGGGATGTCCGCGATCAGTGCCTGGTGGTTTAGTGCGCAATGGATTCAGGGGACATTCTTTCAATAAAACAGCAATCCCGTTCTGAATATAAATTGCAATAAAGTCTAATTTTGGCGAATAAAAAAGCGTAAAAAATCAGAAATGGAATTTATTTCTCTATATTAGGGTTTATAGTGAAATAAATTTTCATATTTAATGCAAATTAAAAAAACATAGGAAATTAATCCCGTCCATCTTTGCCTAATATAGCTTTCAAGGGTGTGATGGGATCGGAAAGAGTAGCATGCTGTGAGCGGCGCAAAACGCGAGTGCAGTACGAACCCAAAAGGTCTCGATTCGGCTTAGGACGCTATAGACCAAAAGTTTATAGGCTATAAGATCAGGTCTTACAAAGAATGATAGTTGAAGTAAACCATTGCGAGTTTTCCCAACACCCTAAAAAATTCTCTAGCGATACACGCAGAATAAAAAATTAAAATAAATATAAATCATAAATTTAAGAAAAATATTTATCCAAGCAAGATACAAATAAGCCCTTCATTTCTCAACATGATCTGTTATTTTAAAAATATTAGTTGTCCCTTAGGGGAATCCTCATGAATCTCGATATCTGGTGTCGTTTTTTACTGTTTTGCACACTCATTAATTATGTCATTCTCATGATCTGGTTCATGGTCTTTGTCTTTGCCCGAAACTGGATGAAGCAGGTGCATGGAAAATGGTTTCGGCTGTCAGATACCAGTTTTGATGTGATTCATTATTCGGGTATGGCGGTGTATAAAATTGGCATTCTGCTGTTTAACCTGACACCGTTAATTGCAATCTATCTGATGAATCAAGGCTAAGTGCGGTGTTGTGATTAAATCTTCGAGTGATAAAAATAGGATTGGATTAGTATCATTTTATCGCTACTTGATAGCGTGACAGGATCAATAAGAACGAAAAAAGATTTCAAAGGAGTTGAAGGATGAATCAATTCAAACCGGCCCTTATTTTAGGTGCCTTGATCGGCTTAGGGATGATTATTGCCGGATGGATTCTGGGTAATAGCGCGCTGAAAATTAAACAATATGAACGTATAGTTTCGGTCAAAGGCTTGTCGGAACGTGAAGTCAAAGCCGATGTGGCGGTATGGCCAATCCGCTTTAATGCCGGCAGTCAGGATCTGGCTGAATTGTACGATACCATGCAAACCAATACCCAGGAAATTCAGACCTTCTTAAAAAATGAAGGATTTAGCGTGGAAGAAATTACCAGTGCTTCACCGAGTATTACTGATAAATATGCCCAGCAATATGGCGGGGATGCCAATGTCGCACTGCGTTATACCGCCAGCCAGACCATTACAGTCTATACCCATAAAATAGATGCAGTACGCGCGGCACAAAGTCGCCTGGTAGCTTTGGGTAGAAAAGGCATTGCCTTTGCAGGGGATGATTCTGGGCAAAGAACGGAATATTTATTTACCAAGCTGAATGACATCAAGCCGGCGATGATTGAACAAGCCACCGAAAATGCGCGCAGTGTGGCAGAAAAATTTGCGGCAGATTCAAAGAGTAGTCTGGGTAAAATCAAGTCCGCCAATCAAGGGCTGTTTAGTATTGAAGATCGCGACAGCAATACCCCGTATTTGAAGAAAGTGCGTGTAGTCTCGACGGTCGATTATTATCTGGCAGATTAGCTTAATTCGCCCAAGCACCGTGATTGACAGCCCAGAAACCGCTTGTTATTTTGCGCGCATTGTTCCAGATGCTGTACCCTTAAAATGCCCATCAATAACGACTTTGTCTATTGTCCACCGCAAGAGCCGCTGCATATCGTTTATGAAGACGATGATCTGGTGGTGATTGAAAAGCCGGCCGGATTATTGTCGGTTCCCGGGCGTTTACCTGAGCATCATGACAGTGCCTATTTACGTGTTCTGGATCAGTATCCGCAGGCCAAAATTACCCATCGTCTGGATATGGCGACTTCCGGTATTTTGATGTTCGCCAAACACCGCGATGCAGAAGTGGCGGTGAGTAAAATGTTTCAGGCACGTACGGTGCATAAAAATTATGTCGCGCTGGTACAAGGCAAACTCGAAGGTGAGGGCAGTGTCGAAGTGCCTTTGATTACCGACTGGGAAAACCGTCCGCGCCAGATGGTGCATTTTGAACTGGGCAAGGCCGCCAAAACCTTGTATCAAGTCTTAGAATATCTACCCCAGCAAGACATTAGCCGGGTGTTGCTGACTCCCATTACCGGCCGTTCCCATCAGCTACGCGTGCATATGCTGCATATCGGTCATCCCATTACTGGCGATAAAATTTATCATCCTGAACCCCAGCGCAGCCCTTTAAATCGTATGGCCTTGCATGCCAGTTATCTGGCCTTTACTCAGCCCTTGAGTGGTGTCCCGATCGAAATAAAGGCAGACATACCGTTCTAATTTGATTCTGCTTAATAATCAGAGCCAGCCGGACACATGCTTTTTAAGCTCATAAATATGATGAGGATCAAGCCCTTAAACTTGGCAACCTCAATAAAAAGTGTGAGAATTTATTTCGAGAGCAGCTTGGAGATGAGTGGCTTTACAAGCATGTTCAAATGAAATTTTCTACTGCTCCATTGCCTGATCGGTTGTCACTACCGAACATAAATTTTTAATGTTTGGTTTATCTCTTGATGATGAGCCTAGAGAATTTTTATTCTTTTATCTCCTGCCATAGGCCTGATGCCTTTATTTTTATGATTTTTTAACTTTCCTTTCATTATTTTTAAACTTTCCTTTCATTATTTTTAAACTTTTAAATTATATCCTTTGATATAAAAAATATCGTATGTTGTTTCAGAATGGATTTGACTTGAGCCGGAAAGTAGTCAGTCATACATGACTTGCCCATAAAAATTTTATAGAAAAATAAAATGAATAAATGACTTAGTGCTGATCAACGGCTTTGATTATCTGGCCGAAGTGATGCAAAATTAATCATTACTTTATAATAAATTTTTAATTTGATGGTTTAGGGCGCTGCCCGGGGTTAAAGGAAAGAACGATGCTCAGTATGGCTCTCTTCGTTCTCGCGAGTATTTTAATATGTGCATTGCTATGGAGCTTGAAGGTACAGGCTTCATTACGCAGCAATATCCAGTTTTTACAGGAAAACCTGGATCATTCCCGCAGCAAATTGGCAGATTATGAAACTCAAGTCGATGAATTGAATTATGAAACTACCCAATTGCGGGTACAGAATGGCAGTTTAAACATTGCCCTGAATAAATATAAAAAATATCAGGATATCTGGGATATCGAGCAATATATTATTAACCGGACCTTGCAGGCCGAAAACTTTGTTGAGGTGACCAAGCTGGATGCTTCGATCATGATCGATGATCTCAAAGCCTATATCGCAAGAGTAAAAGATTATCTTGCCCAGTTTCAGGCGCAAGCCCTGGCCGAGGTCGAGCAGCAGGCCCGACAAAGTTTGCACGGTTATTATGAACAGGCCAAGCAACAGCATCGCTTGCAAGAGGTATTGAGTGCTTTAGAGCATAAAATACAAGCCAAACGCTTCGGCTTGCAGCTTCCCGCAACACAGGTTTTAGAGCAGATGATTGAGGGTTATAGCGAAAAGGATGCGGTTCGGCATTTACGCAATGTCCGTGACAGAATTCAGCAGGCCATAGAAACACAGCAGGTGGCGAGCTGTAATTATGTCGACGACAATCGCTGTCGAAGTACTATTGAAATCCTTAGTCTGGCTTTCAACTGTAAGGCAGATTTATATCTCACCCAATTAAGCACAGAAAATCTGGGCGAGATGCTGCAAGCCTTAAAGGATGATTATGTCTTGCTGAATTATACCGGGCAGGCACTGAGTCAGGCGATGATTCAAGAATCCTATCTCAATCTGCGTTTAGAGGAGCTCAAATTTGCTGCACTGCTTTTGCAACTGAAACAGGATCATCTGCATCCACACATCGCGTAGATCATGACATTCATAGGTCTAGAAGATTTTTATCAGAGTATTCTGAATGCCATAAGTTGGTTTAGATCCTGATATTTTCAGGATTTTTGGCCTTGAGGAATCTTGAATATATTGATCCCCTTATTTATTTTTATATTTATAAAAATCATATGTTTATTTATGGTTAAAAGATAATATTTTTTGTCTGTATCTCGATAATTGTACAAAAATCAGCTAATCTTAAATGCAGAATAAAACAGCATCATAATAAGGATACTTCTATGTCACGTGATTACAATCAATTCCCTGACGATGAAAACGGCAATGTACTGTGGCAAATGCAGCAGGATGGCGACGACTTGCAGGAAGCACATGAAATTGAATTTTCGATTGCCTTTGCGGATGAAGCACAGGCGGATCGTTGTGCCTTGCATCTATTAAAAGAAGAGCAAAAAATTAGCCTGTTTCAGGATGAAGAAAGCGATACTTTGGAATGGATCATCACGATTTATGTGTATATGGAGCCTGCCTACGAAGATATCGTGGATCTGGAACAATGGTTCAGCAAAATCGCTGCACAATTTCAGGGCGAATATGATGGCTGGGGTTGCATGGCCTATGTCTATGATGATGAGCTAGATGACGAAGAGAGCAGTCTGCGTAGTAGCTGAGCATGCTTGTATTTAAAGCCATTTAAAATAAGAGACCCGGTGCTGCCGGGTTTTTTATTGCTTTATTTAATTGCTATACGAAGATTTGAGCTTGAGTATAGATACATACTCATTATATATAGCCAGTTCAAAACTGGATAAAATAACTCAGATGAGTACTTAACTCAGGCTGATGATTTAGTCACAAAAAATGCAGGGAATATCCCGCAATAAAACCGCAATAAAAAAATAATAAGAACAAAGGACAAAACAATGAGTTACACCTTAAAAATGCATCGTGTGTTCAGTGCACCACCGGAGCGGGTGTATCGTGCCTTTGTGCATCCAGATGCACTGGCCAAATGGCTGGCACCACATGGCTTTATTGCCAAAGTAGAACATGCGGAAGTCAAACCCGGCGGCAGCTATAAAACCACCTTTACCAATTTTTCTACCGGAACCCAGCATCATTTTCATGGCATTTATCATGAGGTCATTCCCAATCAGCTGCTGCGCTATACCGATCAGTTTTCTACCCCCGACCTGCAGGGGGAAATAGAGGTGACGATCATCTTTGAAAAAGTGTCAATCGGTACTGGTTTGCATATTATTCAGGTGGGTTATCCGGATGTAGTGCCGCCCGCGGTGTGTCATTTGAGTTGGCAAGAATCACTGCAACTCCTGTCTTTGCTGGTTAATCCGCAGATTTCAGACAATTAATTCCTTCGACCTCCTGTGTTGGTTTCATCCCAATGTCCTATCCATCAGCGCGCCTGACAAAGATGTTATACTGTACGCTTATTTGTTTCATTTATTTTATTTTTCTCTTTTTTCGAGGTTTTTATGGGTCTGCCAAACTGTCCAAAATGTCAATCTGAATATACCTATGCAGATGGTGATCTACTCATCTGTCCTGAATGTGCACATGAGTGGAAAGAAGGTGAAGTTACTGAAGAACAAGTGATCATTAAGGATGCTAACGGCAATGTGCTGGCAGATGGTGATAGCGTCACGGTGATTAAAGACCTGAAAATCAAAGGTTCATCTTCAGTGGTGAAAGTGGGTACCAAAGTCAAAAGTATCCATTTGTTGCCTGATGCTGCAGATGGGCATGATATCGATTGTAAAATCGAGGGGATCGGCCCGATGAAACTGAAATCCGAATATGTCAAGAAAGCCTAAATTTAGCCCTAGACTAAAATTCTGACGAGAGAATAATACGGTTAATGTATCGTATTATTCTCATTAATACTGAAATTCTGGGCTGATCATTTTCCTGCCGCCCTGATCCTCGCATTTCGATTTGAGACCACTTTAATGCCGCACCTGCATCTGGAATATTCTGACAATCTGCAACATATCGAGATCAAACCTTTATTGGTCGCGAGCCATCAGGCACTTTTTAACGCCGGCTATGTCAGCGATCCCAATGATTTAAAAAGTCGTGCGATTATGCAGCAGGATTATGTGATTGGACTGAATGTGGTTAGAGATCAGGCCTATGTACATGCCAAAGTTTCACTGTTGAGCGGGCGAAGTGTCGAAGTTCGTCAGGAAATTTCCGAATTGGTGCTCGACGTCATGCAGCAATATATTGCGCCACAGCCTGAATTAAAAATACAGCTCTGTGTCGAAATCATTGAAATGCCAAAGCAGACCTATAGTAAAGCCATTATCTGAATGATGGCTTTTATCTGCTGATATCACATGGATCAAATGCCTTAAAACTTTATCAATGCCATACGAAATTTATAAACAGATCGACTTGGTCTGAAACAGCTTGCTATCTTATTCAGATCTAAAATTATTTCTATTTTTAAATGACGCTTTATGTCATTTACAGGCATGCGATAAAAGTTCTAAAGTAACTTTTAATCGCTGCTGATTTTTGAATCATCCAATCTAGAAACGGCATATTCATCCTGATTGAAATAAAAATAATTTAAAAAAATAATCTTCAGGTGAGCTGAACCGAATCAGGCAGTGGGGAGAGCAAAGCGAGAATAACGCTTTAGCATAGGCAAAATAATAAGAACAAAAGATCAGAAATCGGGTGAGTTGATTGAATCCCAGATTTCAGGTCTGACTTGTCCGATTGAGGAAAATTTGATGCAGATTTTTGGGGATGAACAATTGGCTCGGGAAGTCATGGCATTTCTTCAGGAGTGGGACAATGCCATAGCCAGACTCGATATTCAGGATATTGTTCAATTATGCCGACCGGAGATCCGTCTGGTCGATGTCAGTATGGAAGTGAAAGGCGTCGAAGCCTATCAGGCCCTCTGGCAACAATATCGGCACTTTATGCCCGAAGGCATACGCATCGAACGCCAAGACCTTAATATTCATGTCACTTCTGATCTGGCTGTAGTCGATGGTTATGTACGGGTGAGTTATGCGGTGATTGAACCGATTTTCCAGCTGGGCTGGTGTCGGGTCAGCATGTGCTTGAGCAAGCAGCAGGGCAAATGGCAATTGCTGCATCAACATACTTCAGTCCCTGTGCAACTCGAAACCCGGAAAATGCGCCGGATCAAAAGCGTGAGTTAATCTATTTACCTGAAAAGATTTAAGTGAAATATCTTTGCAAATGATTACAGGAATACCTTTGTAACAAAAATATAGAAAGTCCTAAATTATGTTGAAGGAATAATATTTTAGGACTTTTCAGGTGGATAACAACAAGAACAGTCAAGTAAAACCAAGACAGGCCAACCTGCAACAACAGACTGAAGTATTGATGCCGGATCAGTCCGAGCGGCAGCGCACCCAACATGCACTCAGAATGATGGCAGGCTTTGTAATTGCTGCTGTGGTCATGACGGCGTTGTATTTTGGTCGTGATATTTTTATTCCGCTGGCTCTGGCCATTCTGCTGGCATTTTTACTTTCTCCTCTGGTTTCTCGCTTAAAGCGCTGGGGCTGTCCCCAATGGGCGGCGATTGGCCTGGTCATGTGCCTGACCTTGTCATTTCTGGGCGGCACTGCAACTTATCTGGGAGTACAACTCGGCAAGTTGAGTCAGGAACTGCCGCAATATCAGGACACCATCCAGCAGAAACTAAAAATGCTTGAAAACTATCGTCAGGGACCGAGTATGTGGGATGGCGCGATCCAGACCTTTGACACGGTAGAAAATTCGATAGATACACCCGAACATGAAACAGAAGACCCGAATGTGCAGAATGTCAAAGTGGTCGGTTTGGAACCAACGAGTGAAGAGGCTGCCCTAGACTGGTTGAATAAAATTCTGAATCCACTGGCGATTATCGGGATTGTGTTCCTGTTTATGGTATTAATTTTATTCAATGGCAAAGACTTGCATGACCGTTTTCTGAAACTCTTGGGCGGTAATCTGAATATCGGCACCGATGCGCTGGATGATGCCGGCAAAAGTATCGGAACCTATTTGCGCATGCAGCTGCTGGTCAATGTCACTTATGGCATTCCCATGGCGATTGGGCTGCTGGTGATTGGGGTGCCGGCAGCGATCATGTGGGGGCTGGTCGCGGTGGTTATGCGTTTTGTGCCCTATGTTGGCCCGATCGTTTCAGCTATTTTCCCGATTACGCTGGCCTTCGCCGTTGATCCGGGCTGGGACATGGTGCTCTGGACTGTCGCCTTGATTCTGGTGCTGGAACTGATCAGCAATAACGTGATTGAACCTTGGCTTTATGGGGAAAGTACCGGTCTGTCTACCTTAGCGATTATTTTGGCTGCCACGTTCTGGACCACCCTCTGGGGACCGGTGGGGTTGATCTTGTCGACGCCTTTGACTGCCTGCCTGCTGGTTTTGTCCAACTACGTGCCGGCACTGGGTTTTGTCAAAACTTTGCTTGGCAGTACGCCAGTATTGTCACCCTTCGAACGCTTTTATCAGCGACTGGTAGCCGACGAAGTCAATGATGCAATGCAAGTAGCCAATGATTATATCTGTGCGCAATTGCCAAAAAAGCCCAGTGCGGAGGAGGTGGCCCGTCGGGTACAGATGTTCTATGGTGAAGTGGCCATTCCAGCCATTCGGATTTATTCTCAAGGACATGATACCGATGTTACTGCCGAGCACCGGTTGCGTCTTTATCAGGGCTTGCAGTTCTTTAATCATGCATTCCAAAAAGCTTATCCGAGCAAATTAAATGCTGAACAGCCCGAAGTCTATTGCGTTGGTGCACGTTGGGAAATTGACACCCAGATTTCTGCCATGTTGGCACACGCGTTGAATCTCAAAAATATTGCTGCCCGAAATGATCCGGATGTATTGATTCAATCGAGTGAATCAGGAAAGGGTATTGTACTGCCAGCTTCGATCAAGATTTTATGTGTGTCGATTTTTCATCATGCGCCTGCGGCACAGATCCGGTTGCTGAAATATAGACTGGCGCAGCAATATCCTGAACTGAAAATTATTTTTGCGACTTGGAGCGTGATGCAGCTGGAGCTTCTAGATGAACTGCAACAACGTTTTGAGCTGGAGGCACTGATCAATAATGTCGATGATCTGATTCTGATTGTCGAGACTTATACCTTGAATGAAGGGGAAAGCTGGTTTGAGAATCTGGAGATCAAGAATGAAAAAGAACGACAACAGGCTTTAAATGAATTGGGTTTATTGGATCATCGTCATCAGATCCTTTATAAACAATATATTGAAGAAGCCCGTCAAGCCTTTGACGTTGATTACGCACAAATTTCCTGGCTGAATCAGCATGAAATGTATATTCCGGTCAGTCCTTTTACCCAAGAACCTGTAGCAACCCGACAAATGTGCAAGGATTCAGTCTGCACCCATCTGCTTTATCAGAATGAGCCTTTGGTGATTGAAGACTTGCAGCGTGACCCGCGCTTTCCGCATCTGTCAGAGTTAAGACAGCATCATATCCGTTTCTATGCCGGTGTACCCTTAAAAGATAAAAATGGAATTGCGCTTGGGAGTCTGTGTCTGCTGGATAAACAACCGAGACAGATGCAGGCCGAAGATATGATTCTGCTTAAGGCTTTGGCGCAGGATTTAATGGCGACTTTGAGCAATGAGCGCAAGAAAAAAGATAAACAGAAGCAGATTGAGCAGATGCAGCCTGCCACCTCAGCAAGCATTTTAAATAAGGACTAAACGATGAAACAAAGATGGATCTACAGCATCAAAATCATGAGTATCACATTTGGTCTAGCCAGTATCAGCTCATTAAGTCTGGCGGCCATTCAGGGACTGCATTTTTCACATAAAGACTGGGAAATTGCCTGTGATAATACCGGCACCTGCCGCGCTGCCGGTTATCAATCGGATCAATATATTGATCAGCCGGTTTCGGTGCTACTAGAGCGTGCTGCTGGGACAAACAGTAGCATCAAAGCTCAGGTCCAGATTTTACCCTTAGCTGCTGCCACACCTACACGACAGCTTCAATTGCAAATTGCCAGCACACCTTATGGCGTGATTGTTCTGAATCGGGAGGGAATAGGGCAACTCAGTACTGATCAAACGCGAGCCTTGCTAAAAGCTGTACAGGGAACAGCTCCGGTTGTATTTAAGAATACGCAATCACGCTGGAACCTGTCGAATTCCGGTGCCAGTGCCGTTTTACTCAAGATGGATGAATTTCAGCGTCGACTTTCTACGCCCTCAGCCTTGATCAGGCCGGGGAAAAAATCCAATCAGGCGGTGCTCAAAGCTGCAGCGATACCGAAAATTCAGATACCAAAATATCAGTCAGGCAAAGTCACTCAAGCAAAACTGAATACGGCAACAAGTCAGCAGATGATTCGAAAACTGCAAGCCACCACCAAGGAAGATCAATGTGATTTGCTGTTTAGCCAGCGTTTTCTGGATGATGATGTTATGACCATTTATCCCATTAATGCCCAGAATCAACTGATTCAGATTCCATGCTGGCGTGGGGCTTATAATATGGGTAGTGGCTTCTGGCTGATGGATCGAAACAAGCAATTTAAACAGTTGGTGACGACCTCGGGAGAAACATTTAACCAAGGCCAGATATTTTCCGGGCATAAAGTGCGTGGTTTGGGCGATTGTCTGAGTCAGAACGAATGGGCCTGGAATGGCAAGAAATTTGTCAAAAGCTTCAGTGGTCTGACCGTACAATGCAAAGGCTTCGCCGGTGGTGCTTGGAATTTACCGACCTATGTAAGCAAAATCATTTATCAGGCCAAATAGTATTGTTTAAAAAATAGCAGTGATAAAAAAGCCTGAATGACTCAGGCTTTTTTCTAGTTTTGATTTTAAGAGATGTAATTTTAAAAACGCTTTGGAATTCTCTGACCATTTGGAACAGGAATTTCAGCATTTTTTAATACCCCAAATAACCAGGTTTCAGCATGCTGTACCGCGGTTTTCAACTGATCACCCATGGCCAGACGTCCAGCAATGAAACTGGCCAATGAACAACCAGAGCCATGATATTCACCTGGCAGACGTGGACAGCGAGTTTCGTTGACCAGCTCACCTGCGATATACAGACTGTTCTGAATGTAATCTGGCGTATCTTCATGGCCACCTTTGACCAAAACTGCCTGTGCACCCATTTCAAATAATTTTTGAGTGGCCAGTTTGAGGTCTTGCTCACCCGTCAGGGCACGCAGTTCAACCGTATTGGGCGTTAAAATGGTGGCCAATGGAATCAGCTGGGTAAATGCTTTGACCAGCGTTTCCTGATTACCCAGCGAGCCGCCACTATTGGCGACCAAAACCGGATCCAGCACATACAGATAATCTGGATGTACAGTCAGAAACTCGGCCAGAGCCGCGATATTGTCTGTAGTGCCTAACATGCCAGATTTTACGCAACGAATGGGCAGGTCATTGACCACCGCATTGGCCTGTGCCAATAGCAATTCTCTGGAAGTGGCTTCGAAACCAAAAACCTGCTGTGAATTTTGAATAGTGAGGGCTGTGCAGGCAATTGCCGCATGTGCACCACTTTGACCAATAGCTTCAATATCTGCTTGAAGGCCGGCTCCACCTGAAGGGTCTAAACCGGAAAAGCAAAGTACGGTAGGGCGCAAAATGATGTCCTTCATTCACTAAAATTGCATTAGTATAGGCAAATTTGAATGAACTCTCGATATTAATTTATATCGGTGCTGATGAGAGGGGATAGGCGGTGATTAAGAATATTTTAATTGATCTGGATGGGACATTAACCGATCCGAAAGTGGGGATTACGACGTCTGCACGCTATGGTCTGGAAAAAATTGGTCATCCGATTAGTGACGAGATAAATATCGACTGGATTATTGGCCCTCCTTTAAAAGCCTCACTAGCCAAAATTTTAAATGTTGAAGCCGATCATGTGCTGGCTGAGCAGGCCTTAATGGGTTATCGGGAGCGCTTTGCAGTGAAGGGTCTTTATGAAAATCATGTTTTTGAGGGTGTGGCAGAAACGCTGGCAGAACTGAAACGCCGTGGTTATCGCTTGTTTCTCGCCACAGCAAAACCGACAGTGTATGCCAAACAGATTCTGAAACATTTTGATCTGGCCCAGTATTTTACTGACATTCATGGTAGTGAGCTGAATGGCGAGCGAACCAATAAAGCTGAGCTGATTCAGTATATTTTAGAGCAGCAAAAATTACAGGCCGATCAATGCCTGATGGTGGGTGACCGTGAGCATGACATTTTTGGTGCCCGTCAAAATGGTATTGATACTATTGCGGTAAATTATGGTTATGGTAGTCAGGAAGAGTTAGCACTGGCACAGCCTAAATATCAAATAGACCGCTTTAATCAGTTGCTAGATTATTTTAAATAAACCCTAATTTTTGCTTATTTTATTTGAGCTGATTTTTAGAGATATTTTGTCTATAAGCTGCTACATCTATACAGATCAACTCTCTTATTAGATTGTTATCTCAATAAAAATCCCGCAGCGTGCGGGATTTTTGCTCTTGGATGAACATTTAAAGCGTCAAAAACCAGGTCGATGCCAGCACCACCATAATGATGATCACCAGTAAAATGTTGATGATCGTCATTCGATGTTGGGGGGAACTCTGGCTTTGGTCAGAGCATTTCCTGCATGGTCAAACAGGATGACATTTTGCACGCTACTTTCATAACCGAGTTCGAGTAACGCACGCTTTTCAACTTCGGTTAAACCATCTTCAGGCAGATCCATAATTTGCAGCAGTGCTATAGAGCTAAATAGTTTCTTCATCATTGACGATGGTAACAGCCGTTTCAGCGTCACCGCGGCTGCATCAAAGTCGGCAATAATACTCCGCGGATGGGCATAGGGCACATCGGGTAGCAGGGTATGCGTAATCGTGCCATCTATATTCATCAGCTGCATTTTATCTTTATAGATTTGCACCCATACAGCATCTGGAAATTTCACTAATTGATCTTGCAGCATGGAGAAAGTCTGATTTTGCTGATATTTAGTCATTAAATAATCGATAACCAAATCCCGTATCAAGACGGGATTTGTAAGGTTCAGTTATTTGGCAGGAGCACCATATTCATTGTTTTGTTGCTTGGTTTCAGTTGCCCACCACCAGATCAGTACCAGTATACCAATCACGGTAAGCGTCAGTAATTGCCACCAACCAGAGCGTCTTACATCATGCAAGCGACGCGCGCCAACGGCCAGACTTGGGACTAGAAGTGCCAGATTAAGCAGGCTATTCACCAGCGGTTTAGTGCCTAAAACTGTATCAATTACCTCAGCAACAATGCCTAAAATTACACAAAACAGCATAAAGAACCAAAATTCTTTACGGCGTGCACGGCCGGAAAAGTTTGCATAGTTGGTCAGACATTTTACAAACCAGTCAATGCTGCTGTAATTTTCCTCGGCTTGATCCAGATTTGAATATTTGCCAAGCTGACTGGAAATTTTTTCTCCCAGATAAATAGAACTGCCTGAGGTTAAATAAACCTCAGATGCTTCACCCGCGGTATTGACGATAAAATCGACCCGATCACCGCGTGAAGGTGGACGCTCACTACGCCAGTCTGCGCCATTAAAGCTATAGCGCTGATTATCATCCCCCGAGATAAAACCGGTATTGTGTTGAATAGAAAAATCAAGGATTGAACCTTTCATGCTTGTTCTCGTCTATTAAGCTAGATTATTGTTTTAAAGCGACGCAATTTCTTATCAGAATAACTTTAGCATAATCTAATTTTTAAAAGTTTATGGTGAAATGACAATAATTTTTTCATGTTTTTAAAAGCCTTATCGCAATAGTGATTCAGTATTCAATCAACAAAAAATGTAGCGTTGCATGATTTGAAATGAAGAAAATTAAATAGTAATGGAGCTGATTTATCTCTGAATCTTTTATAAGAAATTAAAGCTAAATCTATCTGATGAATATCAAATTTTTCTTTGGAACTATGGTTTGATGTTGTTAAATTTAATATGATGATAAACAGATACTTATAAATTTTAAATTTACAAAAAGCATATAATAATACTAATAAATATAACATTTTATTCATACTTTTTATCTATTAGTAACGATTTTTTAAAATCAACAGGCGTATAATAAAAAGCTTCATATTGTGATGAAGGTATCACATTCAATGTATCTCTCCCCATTATCGAAGGCCGTTTACCTTTGCTGTGCCTCTTTCATCTTAACCACGACCACTGTGCATGCTGAAGCTGCTTTCAGTTCGGAAAGCCCGTGGATGCTCGGTGACTGGAACGGGCAACGTACAGCACTCCAAAATCAGGGCTATGATTTCAGTTTTGGTTATACCGGTGAAATGGCAACCTTGATCGATGCGCAAAGATCTTCAAACCATAAAACTGAATATGCGGACCAGTTTGTTTTTGGGGCACATCTGGATCTGGCAAAAATTGCAGGCTGGCAAGACACCGAAGCACAAATAACAGTGACCCAGCGTAACGGTCAGTCACTGTCTCAAAGCGCTGCTGCTTTAAATGGCCATCTGAGTTCAGTGCAAGAAGTCTGGGGCCGTGGTCAAACCTGGCGCCTGACTGATTTATGGATCAAGAAAAAATTCCTGGAACAAAAACTGGATGTGAAAGTCGGACGCTTTGGTGAGGGTGAAGACTTCAATAGTTTTGACTGTGATTTCCAGAATCTGGCCCTATGCGGTTCACAAGTCGGGAACTGGGTTGGCGATCAGTGGTACAACTGGCCGGTAAGCCAATGGGCTGCACGGGTCAAATACAACATTAACCCTGAATTTTATGCCCAGGTCGGTGCTTATGAATACAACCCTGAGAATCTGGAACGTGGTAAAGGGTTTAATCTGAGTACGGACGGCTCCAAAGGGGCAATGCTTCCTGCAGAAGTGGTCTGGACGCCTAAACTGGGCACACAAAAATTGCCAGGTGAATACCGCGCCGGTTATTACTACAGTACAGCAGAGGCTGAAGTCATTTCCAATCCAGATCAAACCGATCATCACCATGGGGGCTGGATTGTTGCCAAGCAACAATTGACTGCACATCACGGAGATACTTCGCGTGGTTTGACCGGCTTTGTGAATGCGACAGTGCATGACTCCAAAACCAATAATGTCAGTGATATGCAAAATATCGGGCTGGTTTATAAGGGTGCAATGGATTCACGCCCTCAAGATGAAATCGCATTTGGTATTGCACGCATCAACATGAATGACGATGTCAGTGCTGACCGTCATCAAGAAATCGATGCAGAAATTTATTATGGCTTACATGCCACTAATTGGCTCACCATTCGCCCGAATGTGCAATATGTGCGTCACGTCGGTGCATATAAAGATGGTGAAAATGTCTGGGTGGGCGGAATCAAGTTTAATACGTCATTTTAAAATATAGTTTTTAGTTGCAAATACACTATTGAATCTCTAGGTGCTTTGTTGCAGTAATGGGCAATGCCTGCTTAAGACATTGATGTATTTATAACTCAGAATTTAACAATAAGGGTGCTCATGCCTGTCATGTGCATGGACTTTCAAAAAAACTTTTATAGGTGTTCAATATGAATACTTCATCATCAGGTTCAGTACTGAAAACGATTTTAGCGGTCATTGCCGCTGTTTTCGGTATAGGACTGCTGATTGGAGGGGTTTATCTTGCAGTGCTGGGTGGGTCTTGGTACTACATCATTGCAGGTATTCTCTTTATTGCGACCGCAGTTCTCTTGTATAAACGAAAAAGTGCTGCACTCCTTGTTTATGCCATATTCGTTTTGGCGACAGTGGTGTGGGGGCTGTGGGAAGTCGGTTCAGATTTCTTTGCACTTGCGCCGCGTTTAGATATTTTAGGGCTGTTTGGTCTGGCCCTGCTGATTCCGGCTACCACACGTGGCTTTGATCATGCTAAAACCGCGAAAATTGCCTTGGGTGCTTCATTAGCCATTACCATCGCTGTCATGATTTATGCTGTATTTAATGACCCGCAAGAAATTCGCGGTGAATTAAAATCCCAGCAGCCTGCAACTCACCAGCCAATTCCCGGTGTGGCAGATGAAGACTGGCCTGCTTATGGTCGTACCCAGTCCGGTTTACGGTATTCACCGTTAAAGCAGATTAATACTGAAAATGTCAAAGATTTGCAGGTGGCTTGGGAATATCACACGGGCGAATTCAAGACTGAAAATGACTCGGGTGAAACCACCAATCAGGTTACCCCAATCAAGGTGGGTGACAACATGTACATCTGTACCACTCACCAGAAATTGACTGCGCTTGATCCGGCAACCGGTAAGGCGAAATGGACCTATGATCCAAAGCTGAAAGCTGATCATACCTATCAGCATTTAACCTGCCGTGGTGTATCTTATTATGATGTCAACAATACGGCTGGTTTTGAAAGCAGTCTTGCTGCTAAGAAAACCACATCGGCTGAATGTCCGCAAAAAGTCATTTTACCGGTCAATGATGGGCGTCTGGTTGCGGTAAATGCAACCACCGGTAAAGTCTGCTCTGACTTTGGTAAAAATGGCGAAGTTGATCTGCAAAAAGATATGCCATTCCCATATCCAGGCGGTTATATTCCAACCTCACCGCCTGTAGTAACCGGCACTACGATCATTATTGCGGGTTCAACTACAGATAACTATTCAACTGAAGAACCATCGGGTGTGATCCGTGGTTATGATGTCAATACCGGTGAACTGCTTTGGGTATTTGACACAGGCGCTGAAGATCCAAATTTGATTCCTGCGCCGGGTCAGAAATTTGTACATAACTCTCCAAATGCTTGGGCACCTTTGGCCTATGATGCAGAGCTGGACATCGTCTACGTACCAACGGGTGTCGGTACCCCGGATATTTACGGTGGTCACCGGACTGAACTGGACGAGCGTTATGCCAACTCGATGCTGGCCCTGAATGCGACGACTGGTAAGCTGGTATGGAACTTCCAGACTACCCATCATGATTTGTGGGATATGGACGTACCTTCACAGCCGACATTGACCGAGATTAAAGACAAAAGTGGCAATATGGTTCCAGCCATTTATGTCTTGACCAAAACTGGGAATGCTTTTGTGCTGGATCGTCGTAATGGTAAAGCGATTGTGCCGATTACCGAGAAACCGGTACCACAATCTGTGAAACGTGGACCCCAAACCAAAGGTGAGTTCTATTCTAAAACTCAACCGTTCTCTGATTTTAATCTGGCGCCACAAGATAAATTGACCGATAAACAGATGTGGGGTGCGACCATGTTTGACCAGTTGGTCTGCCGTGTTGCATTCCATAAACTGAATTACGATGGCATTTATACACCACCTTCTGAAAATGGGACACTGGTCTTCCCGGGCAATTTGGGTGTGTTTGAATGGGGTGGTATGTCGGTGAATCCGGACCGTCAAATTGCATTAACCAACCCGATTGGCCTGCCATTTGTATCAAAACTGATTCCTCAAGATCCGAACCGTCCTAAGACGGCTAAAGGTGCAGGCACAGAAGCCGGCGTTCAACCGATGTATGGCGTGCCTTATGGCGTTGAAATCAGTGCGTTCCTGTCTCCGTTTGGGCTGCCGTGTAAACAGCCATCATGGGGCTTTGTTGCAGGTGTGGACTTAAATACTCATGAAGTGGCCTGGAAACGCCGTATCGGTACCATTCGTGACAGTATGCCAGGCATTCCATTGCCGCCATTCAAAATGGGTGTGCCGATGCTGGGTGGACCTATTTCAACTGCGGGCAACGTGATGTTTGTGGGTGGAACTCAAGATAACTACATCCGTGCCATTAACGTGAACAACGGTGATGAACTATGGAAAGGTCGTCTACCTGCAGGTGGTCAGGCTACGCCAATGACCTATGAAGCCAATGGTAAGCAATATGTGGTCATTATGGCCGGTGGTCATGGTTCCTTTGGCACCAAAATGGGCGACTCTCTGGTGGCTTATGCCTTGCCAGACAATAAATAGTTGAACCTTTAATTAAGTATGAAGAAGCCTGATTCGTCAGGCTTTTTTATACGCTATTGTTGAATGCCTACATCGAGTTTTAAGGACACAGAGAAATGATGTTGATTTGTTTCTGAAAGCTCAATTTTATTCAGATCACATTAAAATAATATTCTTTGTATATGGCTGATTTTCAGTGCTATTCAGATAAAGGACTAATCAAGTCTGAATTTACCGAACACAGAATTTTAAGCTCAAAGTTTTTCTATCCATTGAGCGAACTATATGTCATCGAATCAACGCATTTATTGGATATCGATGCTTAAAACAAAATGAATTGAATCATGAGATGTACGCCATCTCGATAAGGTATTTGCCGCATTAAACCACTTTCAAATAAGGCCTGTCATTTATGTATCAAAGCCCGAAATTTCCATTCGTGAGATCGACCTTGTCCTGCCTGATTGCTTGCGTAGGTCAGCATATTTATGCAGAAAATGACATACAAGAAGTCCAAAGGTTAGACACGATTGTCATTCAAGCAACCCGTACCGATCGGGAACGATTGACCACACCAGCGTCAGTGTATTATCTAAATCAAGAACAAGATAACAGTATGAATGTGAACCTTTCAGAAACATTAAAAGGCGTTCCGGGATTACAGTTAAATAACCGTGAAAACTATGCCCAGGACCTACAAATTTCGATGCGAGGCTTTGGCGCTCGCTCCAGTTTTGGTGTGCGTGGTGTGCGTTTATATGTAGATGGAATCCCTGCAACAATGCCGGATGGGCAGGGGCAAACCTCGAATATTGACTTGAATAGTCTGGATCATATTGAGGTTTTGGGTGGTGCATTTTCCTCGCTGTATGGCAACTCTTCCGGGGGGACGATTTTAACCACCACGCGAGAGGGGCAAGGTGCTGACTCGATTGAACTGGGGCATTCTGCAGGGAGCCAGAATAAAGGGCAGACCAAGCTAGTTTTGCAAGGTGGTTCAGAAAATGCCGATGAACCAGCTTATATCATCAGCTCATCTTATTTTGATACCGATGGTTTTCGTGACCACAGCAGTGCGCATAAAGTCCTGAATAATGCCAAACTGACTTGGGATCTGGAAGATGGCAGTAAAATTAACTGGGTCAATAACTACGTCAAAATTGAAGCAGATGATCCAGGTGGTTTAACTCGTCCACAATGGGAAGCCAATCCGAAGCAAGTGGTTGGTAATGTCACCAAATACAATGCTCGTAAAGAAATTGAACAACTGCAAACAGGTTTGACCTGGAATAAGCCGATCAATGACCAGCATGAACTGTATGGCATGGCCTACTGGGGACAGCGCGCAGTCACGCAATATCAGTCGATTCCAAAGTGTGCATATGAAGAAAATACTGATATTTGTAAACCTAATACAGTTCAACTAGCCCGAAATCATCCCGGTGGTGTCATTGATTTTGACCGTAATTTTTATGGGACAGATTTACGCTGGACGGGTAAAGATATTCTACCAAATACTAAACTGATTGCAGGTGTCGCCGTAGATGCCATGACCGAAGACCGTAAAGGCTATCAAAACTTTTTAGGTGATCGCTTGGGAGTCAAAGGCGAACTGCGTCGAGATGAAGATAATACCCTGTGGAATTTAGATCCGTATTTGCAAGCTTCTTATCATTTTGCTCCCGATTGGACTTTAGATGCCGGCCTGCGCTATAGCAATGTGCATTTTAAATCAGAAGATCATTATATTACTGATGTGAATGGTGATAATTCAGGTAAAACCACTTATGATAAATTATTACCATCCATGGCCTTAAGCTGGCAGATTTTACCTGAGCTGATGACTTATGCCAGTTATGCACAAGGCTTTGAAACACCAACTTTTACTGAAATGTCTTATCCTGCAAATACTGCAGAAAACCGCAGTTTTAGTTTAAAAGCCGCTGAAAGTGAAACCTATGAGATGGGATTGAAATCTGCCAATATTTTAGGTGATTTCACTGTTGCTATTTTCCAAACCCAAACTGAGAATGATATTGTGTCTGCAGAAAATGACAATGGTCGCTCTACTTTCCGTAATGCCGATAAAACTTTAAGAGAAGGTATTGAACTCTCCTGGAATAAAAACCTATGGCGTGACCTAATTGCACAGGCCAGCTATAGCTATATAGATGCAACTTTTGATGCAGATATTCCTGAAATTTTAAATCAGAATGGCAGTATTGCAGTGTCGAGAGTTGAATCAGGAAACTATATTCCGGGGATTGCCAAAAATCAGGCATTTTTAAGTTTGGGCTGGAAGCCTGAAAAAGGCTTACATGCAGGTCTGGATGTGCGTTACTCGGACAAGATTTATGTGAATGACTTGAATTCTGATGCTGCACCAAGTTATACAGTCGCTGGTGCCAATGTAGGTTATCACTGGAAAATGCAGGATTGGGCAGTGAATACTTTTGCGCGTGTCGATAACCTGTTTAATAAAGATTATTCTGGTTCGGTGATTGTCAATGAAAGCAATAACCGTTTCTTTGAGCCGGCAGAAGGGCGGAACTGGAGCGCTGGTCTGAGTGTAACAAAAGAATTTTAATTGAAATGATTTAGGGCTGTTAAATTTTCAAAAAACAAAATCCCGTTTCCTGAGCGGGATTTTTTAATATTTAAGTTTTGAAAAGTTGATCAGAGGATTTGAGATAAAACTAGATCTTTTGCTGATTCACCCGTTTCGATAATTCCTCGGCACTTTCCACCCGTTCAGAATATCGATCGGTGAGATAAGCAGACTGACCGCGGGTGAGGAGGGTGAACTTGTAAAGTTCCTCCATCAGAAGTTGTTTTAGACATTCTTTCCGCTCCGCAGCGCGCAGCTTTTAGCAAGGAAGATGGGGAAATGATTATTGATGAAGCAGGGAAGCGGTTGAAATAAATTCCAGAATTGAAGACGATAAATCAGATCATAAAAAAGCCACCGCAAGGGTGGCTTTTTATTTAATATGTTTTTTATTTTATTGAAAACTTATTCTAGATAAAGTCCCAACTATTGATGGTGATCAACAATAAACTTGGCTCGATCATAAAGTTCATCAAAGGTAATAATTTCAACATTCTTAGAATTTTGACGAAATAGCTCAAAAGTCTTCTTTTTTATTTCTTGGTTTTTCTTGTTATCTGTATCAATTTCAGACCAATTGCCAATAATTAATATTGTTTTTGAATCGTAAGAGTTCTGTGCGATTGTTTCACCATTATTATTATAGTTAACTGATCCCATTTGAAGTTTAATTTGCCCACATGCTTTATGTTCTAGTATCTGAGAATGTGCATCATATAAATCAGAAGAAAGTCTCCAGCACCCTGAGCGATTCAAACTCTTGGCAAAAAGTTGAGTGTCAGGTCTTTTGATTTCAACAAAAGTAGTAAATTTTTTATCGCCAAGCAAGAAGTCTGCTAATACTGCATTTGTTTGATCTAAACAAGGCGTATTTAGATGTACTTCCCTTTGAAGAATTGCTTGAAATTTATAATCTAAGCCATATCCAAATATCCATTCATTGGTTTCAAAAAAATGTTGCCAAACTTTTTCTAAATTTGATTTGTCTAAATTATTATCCTTCTTATAAATTTGGATATACTCTTTATCATTCAAAAGTTTTTCAAATTTTTGCAATGCTAATTTACGATAGCCTGTATTTACTAAATCGCGATCTGAGATTAAACCTTCTTCTAAGAAATTTTGGATTAATTCTGCTTGATCTGTAGAAATCAAACTTTTAGTGATTAGATTGGTAATAGATGTTTTGGGGTTATTGTTTGAATCTAATTTTAAAGAAATTTTACGTTGACTGAGTTCAGCAATATTGAGTGCTTTTAGTATCTCTAGAAATTCAATGATATGGCTTAAAGTAAAAGAGGAAAGGAGTATTTCACCTTTTTTCAATCCATTATTATAGGTAGTTAAAGTTAAACCTTTTACGTCATTTTTACAGTAAGCAAGTTTTAGTCGTATCCGGGGACTTATTTGAAACATTAAATCTTCTGAATTTTTTTCGGGAAAAATTATACTTAAAAGTTTACCTGTTTGATTTGTAAGATTTGCTTGATATAAGGTAAATAAATCTGAGCTATGTACATATTCTTCATCAGTGGTTTTTAGTGAGCTCATAAATGGTTCATATTTCATAAATTCATCTCATCTATTTGATTTATATAAAAATATTTTTTTAATTTGAATCACAATAAAAAAGGGAGGGATAAACCCTCCCTTTTTTTAGAAATAAATCTAACGTAAGACGACACATCGCTTGTCATTTTGCTATACGTAAAATCAATATGTTAAGCATAATTGTGACAATCAATGACGGCAGAGTAAAACTTGAAGTGCGACATAAACCACCTAATTAATTTAAAGGGTTTATGGAGTATATAAAATTGTCATACCATCATCTTAACTTTGAAGATCGTACTGCATTA
>NZ_JBBCWZ010000049.1:0-23879 GCF_037145695.1 Acinetobacter sp. USHLN143 | reverse complement strand
TTTTAGTTCTAAGATACCATCTTCACTACGAATATTTCCTGAACGTCCACCGATTGCTTTAACCTGGGTAGAATAAAGATTACTCATTTTGATTACCTTTAAATAAATACACTGTGTGCAATATAATTGCACACAATGTATTTATGTCAACTGTTTTTTATATTCCATTTAACATAATATACATTATACGAAATACTATTGTTAGAACCCATTTAAAGTGTCTATATTCTCACCAATAAAAATGTCTGGTTTATGATGGTTTTTATCACCATGGACTGGATATAAAATATAGATGCTGATCACTATGTCCGATAAAGAAATTCAACGTCTTGCAGTTCTGCAAGACGTTAGAGATCATCGTATTACCCAGGTCCGTGCTGCTGAAATCCTGAATCTTTCCACCCGTCAAATTACCCGGTTATTGCAGAAGCTCAATCAAGATGGTGTCTCAGGTATGGCACATGCCAGTCGTGGTCAACCGGGTCATCGTCGCCATGACGTCCTGTTAAAATCAGAATGTCTTTCCATTATTTCTGAACATTTACTTGGCTTTGGTCCTACATTGGCTCATGAGAAGCTCAGCAGCATGTTTGGCCTGCATATCCCGGTAGAAACGGTTCGTCGCTGGATGACTGCAAATGACCTCTGGATTCCTCGATCCAAGCGCCTGAAACGTCCATATCAGCCTCGATACAACCGTGATTGCTTCGGTGAGCTGATCCAGATCGATGGCTCATATCATGACTGGTTTGAAGGTCGAGCTTCCAAATGCTGCTTGCTAGTTTATATCGATGACGCCACTGGAAAGCTGTTGCATCTGCGCTTTTGTGAGGCTGAAACGACCTTTGATTATATGCTTTCAACCCGAGCCTACATTGAGCAATACGGCAAGCCTTTAGCGTTTTATAGCGATAAACACTCGGTATTCCGAGTGAATCAGAAATCGAGCCAAGATAGCCAGATCACGCAATTTGGGCGGATTCTGAATGAGTTAAATATTGATATTATCTTCGCCAACTCACCCCAGGCCAAAGGCCGTGTGGAACGTGCCAATAGAACACTCCAGGATCGCCTGATCAAGGAAATGCGCCTAGAAGGTATCTGTTCAATTGCCGAGGCAAATGCCTGGCTGCCCTGCTTTATTGAGCATTTCAATCAGAAGTTTGCCAAGTGTGCGCGAGACTCAAAGAATTTACATCGGCCATTAACCGAATCTCATCTTGAACTGGATGATATTTTTACCTGGCAGGAACTGCGTAAGGTCACCAAGAATCTGACCCTGACCTATGACAAATGTATTTATCTGCTTGAACCGACAGAGCTGAATCATAAGCTTGTTGGGCAATATATTTCATTTCTGGAGTACCCGGATGGGACTGTGGCCCTCATGCACGAGGGACGAAAGCTCAACTACAGCATTTTCAATAAATTAGCTGGGCTACAGCAGAATGAGATCGTTGAGAATAAACGGTTAGGTACAGTTCTGGCACATATTCAGCAACAGCATGAAGAGTTGGAAAAACAGAATAAACGTTCCCGTCTCAAGAAAAGTATGCCGAGTTGTAAAGCTCAGAAAGCTGTTATTGAACAAAGAAAGTTAAATCCTGTGCTTGACTCTTGTGGTTAAAAACAGGACATTTTAAATGGTTTATCGCATAGACATTTTAATTGGTGAATAACACAACCTAATATGTTCATATAACTGCATTCACCATATACTTATAGCTGCTGCTCAAGCAACTTAAACGTTAAAGCACTTCAAATTCAATCCGACGATTTCTCTTGCGACCATCAGCTGTTGCATTATCCGCTACAGGTTTACTTGAACCTGAGCCTTTAGTACTCAGTAAATGTGTTGGAACATTTTTTGCGATTAAATAAGATTTCACTGCTTCTGCACGTTGCTGACTCAACATGAGATTTTTATTAATATCGCCTGAACTATCCGTATGTCCAATAATCCGTATTTTTTTGCCGCTAACCTTATTTAAGGCACTGACCATTTCATCCAGAATTTGTATACCTGAGGTTGCTAATACTGCACTGCCAGATTCAAATTCAATAATCCGGTTCTTTAATGCAGCATCAATAATCCGCTGTTCGGCCTGATTGACTGAAAGCTGTGCATTTAAACGATAATTTTCAGGTATTAAACCCTTAAATTTTTCTGTAGTATCCTGAATTTCATAAAAATTTGATACTTTACCCGTTAGCTTAATATCAGAACCTTTAACCGTTAACGTTCCCTGTTTAACTTTTTTAAGGTCTTTATTAATCACATCACTGACTATATTCGACCAATCCGTTGATGCCACTACTTGACGAATCTGAATGCGATCTATCACATTTTCCTGACCATAATTTGAATGCAATTTCGCCAAAATAGCTTGCTTACTATTGTTATTCGGTACATTACCTTCAGCAATTACAGGTTGTGCATGCACATTAAAACCAATTAAAAAACAGGATAAAATAATGATTTTATTTAACTTTAAGTATTTATTTTTTATTTTCATTTTATGCTTCTATAAATGTTTATTTAATTAATTTAATGCCTTGAGTCAGGCTCATCTGATTTTCAGTTAAAGACTATTCTAGTGCCGCCAACCTTGAATTATTTTCTACATTAAAATTAGTTGTTTTTAATTCATATCAATTCACCCACGTGATCCATTTACAATATAATTGATTGATCAATGTCATGGCGCTGAAGTTCCTATGTTTGCAGCAGCCGTGGTAGTTGTCTGAACAGTTTTTCCTGATATCGTCTTATTCTGAGCTGCGACCACTCTTACTGCTTTATTCGAAACCACCTGATCCACCAACTGCAAATTACTATAACTTGGATTACTTCCGATAGAACTTGTATTATTCCCACTCACAAACCGAAAATTGGTCTTCACAAATAGTTCAGGATTCTCTTTACTGCGCCAGACCATTTCAAAAATATTGCCTTTTTGTGTACGCTGAGCACTATCAATCAAACGATTGATTCCATATTCCCCAGGCTCATCAAAAATGGTATGGGTCTTCCCTTCCAAATCAATCACCGTGATCCGTGCGCCTGGAATTGCGCCGGAATTTGGCCAGATAAAATTCACCCATTGTTGAATTCCGTTTTCAAATAGCATTCTTTGTCCATCAATATCAATGGTATAAGCCAATAAATGAGCCTGTTCCAGTGGGTAAAACTGGAAATTAGATTGATTGGGTCTCACTGCCTGACGACTGGTATTATTTAACTCACCAGTTGCCATACCATTCACAGGCGCGACATAATTTTGAAAGTTTGCAACAAACACAGGATTTAGATTAAGCCCTAAATCTTGCCAGGTTTTCGAGCTTAAGCTATAGCCACGACGGATCACTAAGGGATCAAGATGCTCTTTGACAAAACGGGAAATACTGCCATTTTCACCAAAAATCTGATTAATTTCTTGAGAGGTTGCCTGTAAGCTACCTTGACTGCTAAACGGATATTTTTGCGATAAATTTGCATTAAATGGTTGATAGGCCTGTATTAGCCAGAGTTCGTTCATTTCAGCTTGTGCCGGAAGCATCAGACTTTCAAAGGAACGTGTGAGAGGAACACTAAACAACTTCTTAATCAGCTGTTGATCCAGCTCATGGGTTCCTACCGACATTTTCTCATCCACAAACTTTTGAGTGATATTAAAGATAGAATTCTGCTCATCAACGGTCTGCTTAAGGAGCATCATGCTCGCCGGACCAATATCTCCAGAACTTTTTAGATCATTAAAGCGACTCCGTATCTTGGCCAGAGATTGCATATACTCATCCAGCAGCGACCGGTTCTGCAAATCATCTCGTGTACGTACAATCTGGTAGAAGATCTGAAAGTCTTTGGCAATCATCCCCTGAGAGAAAGTCGATGCAGAATTCTGTGCCAACTTGCCATCATGACGTTGCAATATCTTGCGTTTAAACCAGGCAATAAAACCTTTTTGTGGAACCGCCAACTCAGCTTGTACCATTGGATTATCCCAGCTGGTTTCTTGCGCTACCCGTTGTATGACTTTACGAATCGGTGAGTTTTCTGGTTCGCTAAGAATATCTATCTGATATGTTTGCTGATTAAAGTCACCGGCCTTGGCATAATAAATGGCACCCAAGAATTTACGCCATTCGCTGATATATTCTTTTTTATACATTTCAGTCAGCTGGCGTCGAATTTGTTCAGGACTGCCACTAAAACTCAAATCATCAGACTGTGATGTATTAAGTACCCAATCTTTACTTTCAGTTGGGCTTTGCGCCGCGGTTTCTATGGCAGGTTGTACATATTCGTTCCAGGCTTGATAGCTATAAAAACCGGGTAAGGCATAACTTCCCAACATGGTTGTCTGAGCATTCTCGGTTTAAAGAAAACAGCTGAAATGGCGCATCAACTCATTCATGAAGGACAATTACAGACTCAAACATTTCAGCCTTGAGTGCGAAATCGTAAATTAATTTAGAAAAGTCTGCATATGTTTAATGACTTCATCTGGCTTTTCACCATGCAGCCAATGTCCTGTATTTTCAATGCATTCAATTTTCGCCTGAGAAAATTGTTCATTGATTGCCGCAAAATGTTCAGGTTTTGAGATATAAAAAGAATTACCGCCACGAAGAAATAAAGCTGGCTGATTAACTTTTTCGACCTTTTCCCAAGCCATAATATCTGGATAATGATCAAATAAAGCTTGAACATTAAAGAGCCATTGCCCTTTATTAAAGGATTTTAATAAAAACTGAATTACCATTTCTTCATGAATGTATTCACGCATAATTTTTGCTGCCTCAAGTCGTGAAGCAACATTTGCTTGCTGCACAGCAAATAAGGCTTTAAAAATCTCAGTATGATGACTCTCATGATATTGGATTGGTGTAATATCAAGAACGACCAACTTTTCAGTTTGTACTCGGGCTAAATCAGCCAATTTCATAGCAATTTTTCCGCCCATAGAATGCCCTATTACTATGAACTTTTGAATATTTAAACTTGATAAAGTTTCTAGGACATCTTCCGCCATGAACTGATAATTTAAGTCTGAACTATGACCAGAAAGACCATGATTGCGTACATCAATTTGAAGCACGGTTCTTTGCTCAGAAAAATATCGAGCTAGTATTCCTAAATTACTTAAACTACCGAATAAACCATGAATAAAAATCATTGGAGATAGTACTGACGTTTCGTGGTGTTGGAGTTGATAATTTAGGATCATTTGAGAATTCCGTGATTTCTTTCTTTATTTAAGTGTTTATAATGGATTTATATTGGGAATTAATCAATTGCGAAATTTTTAAATATAAATTTTACTTAGGCTATTTTATGGGGATATATTTTGCTTAGGCTAAATAATTCATAATCGATTTGTAAGTATTTAAAATTACGATTTTAGATCTGGATGGATATTTGGCTATAAATATGAAAGAAGATGGTTGAGTTGTGATGCAGACTAAATAAAATTAATGAAAATCTTAAAACTGGGATTTAATAACATGTAAACCACTTTTAGGTCAGAGTGTTTCTTAAACTAACTCGCTGTTATTACCCAAATAGACTGAGGTAATTTTGAAAATATTGTTTTTAATTATTCATTGCTTATTATTTATCAAAAAATGACTATTCATAAGTAGCTTATTAATCCACTTGATTCTGTTTAGAATAATACGTCTTAAGTCCAAATGAGTTACAGGTAGTAAACATCAACATTATAAATTTCCCCTCTCCCCCTTTCTTGATAAAGTTGTTAAAATTATGTATTGCTTAGGCTATTTTAATATCTTAGGATGTTCAAGTTATTAGCTTAAATATAAACGTGCAATCACGCTATCCTACTTAAATTATCCTGTTCAAGAAATTACACCGCATAAATAAGACATTTTTTAGAAATTACAAAACCACGATTATTCATCTATTCTTATCAATAGCTTGAATACAGTGGATATATCCCCGAGGTATGAGGTATTCACATTAAAATAAATTTAAATTAACTTAACAAACTCTTTATCAAATGATATTCGGGAGATGGTCTTTCAGGTTTTAATATCTATAAAATTTGATTGTGAAATAGACTTAGATACTTTATTTTTATTCCACTGCGAAAAACTTTCAAGATAAAAAAGTAGTTTATAACTTATTCTACTTCCCTATTTTTACAAAATACGCTCGCCGTCATTCCAGATTTAGTCAAACTTTGATCCTGCCGCTCAAGAAAATTTCTGGCAATCATAGACATCGTAGGTGCCATATTCAGACTGCTGTTTTCTTCGGACACCTTTTGAATATCCTGATAGGCTTTCAGTCGCTTGCAGAAAGCCTGGCGTTGAGTTTGGGCATCTGCCTTTTGATCATCTTCATCTAAAATATGTTTGGTTTCATTCACGATTTTAGTCTGTGCTGAAATAAACTCATCATAGGCACTTTGTGAAAGCGGCTGTGCGAAGACTACGCTACTCAGTCCTAATAATAATCCAGCACAAATGAAAGATGATTTTTTTAGCATTTAAATTTCTTCTTTCCAGACATCTTCATAATCATCGGCATCGATCATGAAACGAAAACCTGTTTCCAGAGCCAGATACGGTAAAACTTCTGGTGCAATGTCCTGTAATTCACGTACTGTCATGGTTTCAAAAGTTTCTTCACTTGAAGGTTCTCCACCATAAATATACCAGCTAATATTTTCAGCCGTTTCAGGCTTTTTACGGATGCCGACAATCGGATCTTGTTTCAAGGTATGTACGGCCACCGCAACAACATCATCACCCGTGACTTCAACATAAGCCGAGCCTACTTCTTCACAAAGTAGTTTTTGCTCTGCGATCAGTTCTTGTAAAGGTGATAGGTTTTGCGTGTTTTTCGACATTCGGTCTTACTCATCAATTTTCATTAGCACGCTATTTTAACTTAATTTTAATGAAGCTGATTGGGATTTCATCGAGATCTAAAAAATATCTGCCCTTAAACCGTGTTAAGTGCAGATATGGATCTCAGCTTATTGGAATACTTTAAAGCGCTCTTCATCTGCCAGATAATCTTTGGCACGTGGCTCGCCTTCTATCGAACCAAAGACCAACTGTGCACGCAACTTCCAGTTCGATGGAATGTCCCATTCCGCATGTACCTGTTCATCCACGATCGGATTGTAATGCTGCAATGATGCGCCCAGACCTTCTGTATGCAATGCTGTCCAGGTTGCAAATTGTGCGATCGCAGTCGAATGCTCTGCCCAGATTGGGAAGTTATCAGCATAAGATGGGAATTGTTCCTGTAAGCCTTGTACGACTGTGTGATCTTCAAAAAATAAAACGGTACCTAGCCCTGCCGCAAAACTTGCCATTTTTACTGTGGTTTTTGCAGCACTTTCTTCATCTTTAGCATAGCTTTTTAATTTTTCTGCTACAAAGCCCCAGAACTTTTCATGTTCTGAATTGAATAAAATGACGGCGCGTGAAGACTGAGAATTGAAAGAAGATGGGCTTTGCTTAATTGCAGTCTGAATCAAATCAGTTAAATGTTCAGGAGATTGTTCAACATTCTTGGCAATGGCATAAATAGTACGGCGTTTAGTAATTAAATCTAAAAACTGATTCGACATTTTTGAAAATCCTGGGATATATCTTCGGGAAAATTTGAACCTTCAGTTATTTTTATGAAGGATAGCTAATCAATGGAGCTTTTGCTTTAACGTGAGATAAAGCCTATATACCTTAAAAAATAATGGACTCAATTACTAGGCTATTTAATTGATATTTTTATATATTTTTTAGCTAAAAATGATCATTTTCATCTATTTTTTGAACAATCGTTAAAACTACTGCCCTATGCGAGTGCCTGACGCTAAACAATGGTTCAACATGCGCTATTATTGATCAAAATTTTAAGAATGAAAAAGTTCAATGACCATATTTAATATTGCTTAGGCTATTTCAAGAGATCATGCATCATGAAATAAATCTCATATTCCAGATAAAATTAATCCCCCAAAATTGGAGGATTAATTTTATAATTAAAAGCTAAAAAACCGATTTAAAACTTCGCGTTCAGCACCTGAGCAGATACTTTAGTCTTCCAGAGCTCACGTAAAATCGGTAAATAGAATTTCTCACCGAGTTCCACCAGTTCTGCATCAATCAGAGCATGCATCTCATGCATAAACAAATAATCCAGTTCAACTGTGGTTAGTTTAGTCTGCTGTTTTTGATAGTCTTTGCGTTTCTGTTGGGCTTGTTTAACCAGACGATCCGTAAATGCTTTATCTTTAAACTGGGTAATTGCTTTTAATCGAAGTTCGATAATACCCCATCCAGTTAAGAACATCTGGAAGGTTTCAAAATCATCGCTGGTCGATTCCCAAGACATTTCTTCCAGATTTTCATTATCGGGAAGCACAGGTAAAAGAAGTTCCATCACACTTGGGAAAATCTTTTTGAAATTCAGAATAAATTTAACAGGATGCTCACCTGGATAATCCTTGAATTGCACCTTTCTTTGAACATCTGTTAAATAAATATCAAGCATAAAACAATCATCAGTGGTTAATCTCATCTAACATTATTGTACGCAACTCTGCCTGAGATAAAAACCACTGCTGACTATTCCATGATAAAACAGGCGTAAAGATTGAAAATAAAAGTGCTCCGGCCCTTATTTAGCATTCGGTGAGACCATCTGTTCAGGACGCACCACTTCATCAAACTGTTCAGCGGTGACTAAACCCAGTTCAACAGCCACCTGTTTTAAGGTTTTTCCTTCCTTATAAGCTGTTTTGGCAACCTTGGCTGCATTCTCATAACCAATGACCGGATTCAATGCCGTGACCAGCATTAAAGAATCATGCAGGAAATGTTCAATTTTCTCATGATTCGGCTCAATGCCTACGGCGCAATGATCATTAAAACTGTTACACGCATCGCCTAAAAGCTGGATGGATTGCAACAGATTATAGGCAATGACCGGCATAAATACATTCAGTTCAAAGTTACCTGATGCACCTGCCACGTTAATGGTGGTGTCATTTCCGAGAACTTGCGCGACCACCATCGTCATCGCTTCACTTTGCGTCGGGTTCACCTTACCCGGCATGATGCTAGAACCCGGTTCATTTTCAGGAATACGCAATTCACCAAAACCACAACGTGGCCCGCTGGCTAGCCAGCGAATATCATTGGCAATCTTATTCAGGCTAACCGCTAAAGTCTTTAATGCACCAGAAGCAAATACCGCAGCATCACGGCCTGCCAAAGCCTCAAACTTGTTTGGCGCAGTTACAAATGGCAAGCCAGTTAATTGTCCCAGGGTTTTAGCAGACTGAACGGCATAATCAGGATGGGCATTCAGACCGGTACCAACCGCTGTACCGCCTAATGGTAATTCATATAGTCCGACCAATGCCTGTTCTAGACGAAGAAGCCCATGATCCAGCTGAGAGACATAACCGCTGAATTCCTGCCCCAAGGTTAAAGGCGTAGCATCTTGTAGATGTGTCCGGCCAATTTTTACAATATCGGCAAAATCCTGAGATTTGGCATATAAAGTATCGCGTAAACGTGTGACAGCCGGAATTAAAAGTTCATTAATCTGCAAGCTCGCAGCCACATGAATCGCAGTTGGAAATGAATCATTGGTAGATTGGGCACGATTGACATGATCATTTGGATGAACCGGTTTTTGTGCCCCTAAATGATTGCCCAATTTCTGGTTGGCAATATTGGCAATCACCTCATTACAGTTCATATTGCTTTGTGTACCTGAACCAGTTTGCCAGACTACCAGTGGAAATTGACTGTCCCATTTCCCGCTGATGACTTCATCTGCCGCATCCACGATATAGCGTGACAGTTCTTGGGGAATCTGGTTTAGCTCGGCATTGGTCAAGGCAGCCGCTTTTTTGACGAGTCCCATGGCACGAATCATTGGCCGTGGCAACCGCTCATTGCCAATTTTGAAATTTTGCAAGCTACGCTGAGTCTGAGCGCCCCATAAAGCCTCACTCGGTACAGCCACCTCTCCCATCGTGTCATGTTCAATACGTGTTTGCATGTTCAACCTCAATTCTTCTTGCCTGTTACGGATCTTAGGAATTTCTATATCAATGATTTAATCTATTTATTTAAAGTAATCGATTACAGTATCAATGTAAATGATAATTATTATCAAATATAAGCTAAGTTCTCTTACTTACTGCCCTCTGAGCATATTCTGATAAAACAACCATTCATCCTCAAGCATCTTTCTGAGTGATCGCTGAGGTTGCCAATGTAGGATATTTCGCGCTTTTCCAATGTTCGCCCCCAATTGATCCATTTCCGCATGTGGGTATGGCAGAGCATCCATGGTTTTGATTGCAGACTGAGTCACTTCAGCCAGTTGATCTAGCAAATCCTGTATGGAAATCAATTCACCGGCAATATTAAAGGCTTCACATTTTAATTCCTGCTGTTGTGATAGCCATTGCAAGGACTTGATCACGGCATCACAACAGTCTGCGACATGCAGAAAACTGCGTTCTACTGTGCCATCCGCAGTATGGGCCTGACGGCGTAATTCCAGATATTCACGTTGCTGTGCAGCGACCTGCATCGCCAAAGGCAAAATATTTTTCGGTAAAGGTGGCACCGCTTCCCCCAGCACACCGTGTTCAAAGGCGCCGGCGATATTGGATAGACGTAGGATCGCAATCCGCCATTCATTATCAGTTTTGGCAGTATCCCGGATAATTTCCTCAACCATTTGTTGCGATTTGATATAGGGATTCGGATAGGTATAGTTAAAAGGCAGATCTTCGCTTAAATCTGTGCCAGATTGTCCATATACCGCCAGACTGGATAAATGTACCAGATGACGCACTCCGGTACGTTGCATGGCACGCATGAGACTCATAATACAGCTGACATTATCATTATAATATTCAAGTGGTTTTAATACTGATTCTTCCAGTGACTTAAAACTTGCGGTATGTACCACAGCCTGAATCGAATGCTGCTCAAAGACTTTGTTCAATGCTGGGGTATTGCGAATATCAATCTTGATAAAAGGTACGTACATGCCGGAGATAAACTCAAGACGCTCCAGAGTCTGTAAGTTCGCATTGGCCAAATTATCGACCACAATGACCTCTAGTCCTTGTGCTAACAGACTTAAAGCAATATGTGAGCCTAAAAAGCCTAATCCACCCGTCACTAAAATCATTTATACTACCTACTTTCTGATGAAGCCAAGATCAATCTGTTGCTATTGATCAAGCCTGTAGTGAATTTCGATGAGCACCTTAATTCTTGTTACCTCCGCACCGACTTCCATTTATGCCTGGCATGCCCTGGGTTTGGCTCAGGCCTTGCAAGATAAACAGGAAGCATTCCGTGTATTCTTCTATCAGGACGGCGTATCGGTCGCAAATGCACTGCAATGGGTACCCGACGATCAACGTCATCTTACACATGCATGGCAAGCGCTACAGATTCGCCTCCCGGTCTGTGTAAGTGCAGCATTGGCACGTGGAATTACAGATCTGGACAATGCTCGACGTCACAATATTCAGCAGCATAATCTGGCAGATGCCTTTGAATTGGTCGGTTTAGGTGAACTTGCCGATGCTGTTCAGTCCTCACAACGTCTCATTCAATTCTAGATGTTTCATTTTTTAGAATGTGTTGCTTTTCCAAGGAATCTTGTGTGAAATCTGTACTTGTTATATTAACCCAAGCCAATCTGACCAGTCTGCAGGTGCATGAAAGCCTATCGGCTACGATGGTCCTGGCAACTTTTGGCGCAGAAGTTAAAGTCCTGCTACAAAGTGCTGCCCTCAGTTTGCTGCATTCAGACCTGCAATTTGACCAGGTGCATCATGCATTCAAACTGGCATCAAATATGGTCGACAGTTTCGAGTTTTATGATCTCACTCCGATTCTGATTGAGAAAAAAAACCAGCATTCCTCATTTGTGGCACAGAGCGAACAAGAAATCGAATTTATTGAGCTTAATTCTGAATTTATTCAAAGCTTTGATCATGTGATGTATTGGTAAGGAACAAGGATATAAAAATGTCAAATCACACACTTTATCTGATCCAATCCAGCTATTCGGCAACAGCGCAGATCCTAGAGCAACTGGCTCAAACTTATACAATGGGTGATCAGGTCGTGCTGATGGGTGAAGCGGTTTTGCTGCTAGAGCATTCATTTCTTCAAAGCTTGCCGAAAATTCACATACTGAAAAATGATGCGGAGTTATTAGTACAGCCTTTGCCTGATCAGATAAAGCTTTTGAATTATGCGGATTTTGCAGATCTTTGCCTCGAGTTTAATCGCTGCATTTCAATGAAATAATAAATGAGTTAGATATGAATTTAGAATTGGATCAAGATGGCCATCTGGTTGACTATACCATCTGGAATGAAGAAGTCGCTCAAGTGCTGGCCGATAGTCTGGAACTGAGCTTAACTCCTTGGCATTTTGAAATTCTGCAAGCGGTACGTCAGTTCTATCAGCAGTTTGGTCATTCACCAGCAACACGACCACTGATTAAATTTTTAATGAAAACTGTCAGTGCCGATATCAATAATGCCATGCTTCAAGAAAAGTTTAATACTGGTCTGGTGGCCCGTCACTTAAGCCGTTTGGCTGGTGTACCCAAGCCTGCAAATTGTTTATAAAGATACTTAGCTTTCTATAGTGTGTATTTAAAGGCCCAGATCATTTTTTGGGCTTTTTTTTATGAGAGCAATTTTCAGACTGAGAATAATGAAAGATACAGCTGGATCTAATTCGTCAAGTTCGAGTTTGTTCTAATACTCGCAACGCCCGATGCAATTCATGATCCATTTCAGGCAGAACTTTAATCAGAAACTCAATTTGTGCTTTCGCTTCGGCCTTGCTCACCAGTTGGGCCTCTACCAGTTTTTGCTGCTGACTGATCAACAAACTGACTTGTTGAGGATTTGGTCGTTGTCCCTCACTTAAAGCGTTAATGATCTGAGTAAAGTCCAGATATAACTGTTCTTGTTGCTTTGATAATTCGCTTTGCTTTGCAACCGTATCGTTCTGTTTCTTCTTCGTAGTTTGACTATTCTCAGGAGAGTTAACAGATATATAGCTTGCCGATTTTTCAACTGGCAGGACCGGATCAGAATGGGTCTGATCAGTAAAATTCGTCCGATAGATTTCTTGTCGTACCTGATAACCAATACCCACTAAAGTCCCAAACAAGAGCAATCCGATCATTACATAGAACAGAATTGTTTTATCATTCATTTTTATGTCCTCAGCTCAACAAAGACAACCTTTATCAAAAAGCTGTCTTTTTCGCTAATCGACGATTGACTACGGCGTTGACCAGTCTGCTGGTGCATAACCAATCCGAACGCGTTGTGGATGATTTCCTACCGGTACACTCAGCACTTTATTGCCTGTGGCAAAATCAATCACTGTGACTACATCTGTTTCACTTTCTGAAATTACACAGCTACGACCATCCGGGCTTCGCGTTGCCCAATAAGGTTTATCTGCAGAAATCAGTTTCCCGGCTGTCAGTGTTTTGCGATCTACAATCGTAGCGTAGTTATCCATGGTACCGGCGACACAGAGCTTTTCACCATCAGCACTGATTGATAGGCCATGATGACGCGAATCATTCACCCATTTTGTCCGGTCTTTCGGAATACTGTCACTGCCAGGCAGCTGTCCGATCCGGCTAATCTTGTTCTGATTCAGATCGTACTCAATCAGCCCATTAAAAAATGAAACCTGGGCATACAGTTTGGTTTCATCCTTACTAAATACCATTGGTCGTACTGAGTTGGACAAATCTTTTCGACCAAATGCATCCAATGCAGGCCTGAAATCGATTTTTCTTACCACCTGATGCGTATTGGCATCTGCGATAGTGATAAAACGCTTACCTTTAGTAAAGTCTTGCCACTGTGCATCCATCGAGGTTTCAACATTGCCGATGGCAGAGTTCAGGATCTTGTTGCCGCCATCGAAGTAAATGTTTTCATGCGGTTTATCGCCAGTGCTGAAACGGCCCAACTCTTTACCGGTATGGATATCCAGTACATGCACCACATTTCCTGAAGATGCAGATACGGCGACTCGTTGCCCATCTGGTGATACCGCCATATGGTCGGCACGGAAGCTTTCAACAGGCGTCCGCCAGTTAATCTTGCCGGTTTTGATATTAATCGATACCACATCAGCGAAACTTGGGCGCGATGCAACGACTGACTGACCGTCTGGTGTCGAGTACATATCATCCACCAGCTGGTCATTGCCTTCACCAGCTGTAGTCTGAATAAGTATAAGCAATCAGTTTGATTGGATTCAGGTGAATTTCCTTAAGGCGCTCTTTACGGTCAGGAATCATGTTAATGACGCCTATTTTGCCAAAATCACCCGATGGACGAATCACGGTTACTGTGCCATCCCAGTTATTTCCGACAAAGAAAACCTGCTGTGAATTGGCAGGTGCTGCTAAAGACGAAGTAGCGGCCTGTACACTCGGCAACGCAGAAAGCATCGCCATTGCAGATAATGTCAGACAGAACCGTGGTCATTTTTTATTTTGAATTTTCATCCATTATGCTCCGCATCATAATTTATATTTTTGTTTTCATTCCTTGTTGTGTACACAGTCAGGCTGTGTTTTAACTTATCTAATATACAAACGTATAAAATGATTTACTGTTATTTCCGACCAAAAAATATGCAGCCATTTTAAATCTATCACTTCAGGTTCTATGAATTTAGGTGATCATCGTACTTCGATCTTATGTATCCAGTACATCGACAAACTGTGCATTGAGCACATTGGCAAGATCAGCTGGTTTTATTCCGATATCCAAGCCTCTTTTACCGCCACTGACATAGATCGTATTCAACTGTTCTGCGCTGGCATCAATCACCGTTTTTAATCGTTTCTTTTGACCAATGGGACTGATTCCGCCGACTAGATAACCGGTCAAGCGTTCTGCATGTTTAGGATCTGCCATCTGGAGTTTTTTGCATCCTACGGCCTGCGCTACTTTTTTCAGATTGAGTTGATGATGTACCGGTAAGATGGCAACAAAATACTGTTTTTCATCCGTGACTAATAAAGTTTTAAAGACTTCTTCCACCGAAAGCCCCAATTTCTCAGCAGCTTCTAACCCGAAACTTTTGGCATTGGCATCATGTTCATATTCATGAATGCTGTATTCGATTTTATTGGCTTTTAATAGTTTGCATGCAGGTGTCATAGAAAGTCTTGTTTGAGAGGTATCGCATGATTATATAAAGATTAGCTCAAGAAGTTAATGTAGATGAGGCAACTACAGAGCAAATTTTGCTTTAAGTCCGTATTCCGCTTCAATCAGACCTATTTGGTTCAATCTTTACGCTCTTCAATACTTTTAAACTCTTCTGCAAAGATGATGACGAGCAAAATATCAACAAATGTATGTGTTTTTGCCACTGTCTATGCGTTAGGTGAATCATATCTTTACTGCGTAGAAGACTTGAAGATGAACACATTCGTCACCTCACAGATCTATACACACGAAGCATATAAGTCGAGCGTTTTATCTTAAACCTGCTGAGATTCAACCCTTATATCTAGAAGATGAAGTACATTTTTGCACAGCACTTATCATGGATGCTTGAAGTTAAAGTAATGTAATTAATTCCAATCTATTGGAAGAATAGACCTAGGAAAATCCAAGGACAATAAGAGAAAATATCATTAACATATTGTCTTATCTTATATTTTTAAATTTTCATCACGTTTTAAGAAGCGGTCGATAGCTTATATATAAAGAGGATAATCAGCACAACTCTAAAGTCAGAATGTAAAGAGTTTTCTATGCTCTAGAAGTCGAACATTGCGGTAAAATCAGCCAGACAACTCTTGCTCAAAACTAAAAATATCACTAAAAGGAAGAATTTAGCGTTAACATGAAGATACAGTTACATAAAGGATATTAACTGTTTTTGCCAATTGGGTTTACAATGAAAATAATCTGAATACCCAGCGAATTGTAATTTTTTAACATTGCCAAATCTCTGCAAAGTTTTCATTATAGCGCCACTGTTTGCTATATGCTTTCTACGTTAATTCAAAGAAATTATAAATAGTAATGTAGAAAATCATGCAATAATAAGCAGAGTTTGCAGACATCTTGCAAACAAACCCCGATACTTTTTAATTGGAGCATGCTGGATGAGTTCGACCATTTTGGTTATTCATGGACCGAATTTAAACTTGCTTGGGAAGCGCGAACCGGAAGTTTATGGTCACCTTAGTCTTGACGATATTAACCAGCAACTGATTACTCAGGCTCAAAAGGCCACATTACAACTCGAAACGTTCCAAAGCAACTGGGAAGGTGCCATTGTTGACCGAATTCATCAAGCTCAGCAAGACGGCGTTCAATATATAATTATTAATCCGGCAGCATTGACTCATACCTCTGTTGCGGTTCGCGATGCCCTTCTTGGCGTTGCCATTCCTTTCATTGAAGTCCATCTGTCTAATGTGCATGCACGTGAGGCATTCCGACATCATTCGTACTTGTCCGATAAAGCCATCGGCGTGATTTGTGGTCTAGGTGCAAAAGGCTATGCTGCTGCCCTCGACTATATCATTGAAAAAATACAACCTTCTACACAATCTTAATTAGGAATACTGTCTCATGGATATCCGTAAAATCAAGAAACTCATCGACTTGATGATTGAATCTGACTTACAGGCGATCGAAGTTAAAGAAGGCGATCAGTCGATTGCATTAACTCGTCGTAATCCAGTGGTTGCAGCAGCTGTTCCTGCTATGCCTGCACCAGCAGCCGAAGCGCCAGCAGTAAAATCTCCTCGTGGCGCAGTTGAAACTTCACCAATGGTCGGCGTGTTCTATGCAGCACCAAGCCCAGGTGAACCGACATTTGTTAAAGTTGGCCAGACCGTTTCTGCAGGCGATACGCTGGGTATTATCGAGGCAATGAAAATCATGAACCCGATTGAAGCTACTCAAAGCGGTGTGATTGAAGAAATTCTGGTGAAAAATGGTGAAGTGATTCAATTCGGTCAACCACTTTTCCGCTACCGCGCTTAATCACCCCGGGGATTTATAATGTTGCAAAAAGTTTTAATTGCAAACCGTGGTGAAATTGCGTTACGCATCACCCGTGCTTGCAGAACTTTAGGGATCAAAACTGTAGGTGTCTATTCTGACGCAGACAAGGACCTGATGCATTTACGTTTCTGTGATGAAGCAGTGTGTATCGGCCCTGGTGCGAGCAGTGACAGCTACCTGAATATTCCTGCGATTATTACAGCTGCTGAAATTACCGGCGCAGATGCAATCCATCCTGGTTATGGATTCCTCGCTGAAAATGCAGAATTTGCAGAAATCGTGGAAAATTCTGGTTTTATCTTTATTGGTCCACGTCCGGAACATATTCGTTTAATGGGGAACAAGGTTTCTGCCATTATTGCCATGAAAAAAGCTGGTGTACCAACAGTACCAGGCTGCGACCATGCCGTAACGATTCACAATGCCATGGCTGAAGCGAAAGAGATCGGTTTTCCACTGATTGTAAAAGCTGCTTCTGGTGGTGGTGGTCGTGGTATGCGTATCGTAGAAAATGTCGATACCCTGCTTGAATCTGTTCAGGCTGCACAGCGTGATGCGGAAATGTGGTTTGGTGATGATACGGTGTATATGGAACGTTTCCTGCAAAAGCCACGTCATGTCGAAGTGCAAGTACTGGCTGATGGTAATGGCCATGCGATTCATCTGTATGATCGTGATTGTTCACTACAGCGTCGCCATCAAAAAGTACTGGAAGAAGCGCCAGCACCGAACTTACCAGAGCAAGCACGTGCTGATATTCTAGAAGCCTGTGTCAATGCCTGTAAATTGATGCAATATCGTGGTGCAGGTACATTCGAATTCCTGTTTGAAGATGATGAGTTCTTCTTCATTGAAATGAATACGCGTGTTCAGGTTGAACATCCGGTAACTGAAATGGTAACGGGTATCGATATTATCGAACAGCAATTGCGTATTGCTGGCGGCTTAGGTCTCGATATTCAGCAAGAAGACGTCAAAGTTTTAGGACATGCGATTGAATGCCGTATTAACGCAGAAGATCCATCGACCTTCCTGCCTTCACCAGGCAAGATTGACAACTTCTATGCACCAGGCGGCGCAGGTATCCGTTTAGATTCGCATGTTTATCCAGGCTACAGCATTCCACCGTATTATGATTCGATGATTGCCAAACTGATTTCGCATGGTAAGGATCGTGAGACATCTATTTCTCGAATGAGAAATGCTTTGGAAGAAATGATTTTGACTGGCGTTAAAACCAATATTCCTTTGCATAAAGATTTAATCCTTCAGGATAAAAACTTCTGCAAACAGGCAATGGATATTCATTACCTAGAGAAGCATTTGTTAAAGCAGCTTGAAGGTGCTGAAGACAAAGCTTAAATCAAAGCTCATAAAAAAACCGCTGTCATTCAGCGGTTTTTTTATGGTTTGCAATTTAAGGCAATACGCGTCTGAGCACAGCAAAACATTGTTCGGCTTTTTCATTGGCGCAGAAGTTAATGGTATAAGGGTTTTGCCATTTCACAAAATATTGCGAAATTTCACCAGACTGATCCACCTGATTGCCTGAACAGTCTTTTTCATTATTGTCATATTTTACTTGCAGAATCAGCGCTGGAATCTGCTTCGAAGGATCCTGTGCCGGCTGATAGTCATATAGCCCCGACGTCCACTCATCGCCACTTTTAATCACCACATTATTATTGCCTTTAAAATTATAATATTCGATACATTTTTTATTATTCGGGATTTCCATTCCCCACAATCCGACAATTTCCGGACGGGTTTTCACAGTAAATGTATTTGGGATTTCAGCAGCTTTAGCAGGAGCATTCGCTGGTTTTTTATTTTCTGTCGCCATTAGCCAAGGTGAGCTCATGAGTAAGATAAGGCTAAGACATATTTTTTTCATATTTACCGGCATCTTGTTAACAATTGATTCTAAATTATCATATTTTTTGGGATCGTGTCCCGCTCTAACGCAATTTCAATACAGAGTCAGAAATTATTTATCACATTGTTTAAAAACATGGATTTCCTTTCTGACTGTTTTTGTATATATTTCGTATATAAGAATCTTAATAGTTCGTATTAATAACAGCTTAATCAAACAATAAAATTATATTTTAGGTCAAACTTAGTTGCTGAACAAAGTGATCATTCACACTTAGAAATTTGAATAGGATTTTAAATTTGCAATTAGCTCGAATAACAGAACAACAATTAAATCATGAAACATATGCTTATTTTGTCATTGTTTTCGCTGTTTTAGTCTGTTGTTTTATTGGGATCGCAACCAGACCGATTGAGTACCTGGCCTTATTGTGGCCGGCCAATGCTGCCTTGTTAGCCCTGTTCTTACGCTTTCCACATTTAAATAATGTGGGAGGTTGGCTTGGTGCATTCAGTGCTTTTATGTTTGCAGATCTCGTCACCGGAAACAGCCTATTACAAAGCCTGTTTCTTACCCTGTCTAATCTGATCAGCACTATTGTCTCGATATTTTTTATTCGATATTTCAAGATTAATTACAAATACTATAATACTGGTTATACATTCGTTCATTTATTTGGCATCTTCGCTTTTGCCGGCTGTCTGGCCAGCGCTGCTTTTGCAGTTGCCACCCTGCCAAACTTACCCAATACATTCATGACCAAAGAAAACTTATGGATTGATTTTGGTCTATGGTGGACGGGCGAGATGGTCAATTATATCGTGGTATTACCTTTGCTTCTGGCCTTTCCCAGAATCAAGGATATGCAGTATCTGTTTAAAAACCGCCGTCAAAAGCGTCATCATTTCAGTTATTTTCTGCCCGCAGCTACAGTCGTACTCTGTGTCATCATCACCAATATTTTTTCAGGTCCGGGCACCCTGCTCTATCCTTTGGCTGCGCTGATCTGGGCCGCATTAACCTATCGCCTGTTTAGCATGACACTGATTAATGCGTTTGTGACTATTTTAACCTATTACAGCCTGACGCGGTTTTATGCCACAACGCATGACACCTTGGCAGATTCTACGATTTATATTTCGCTCCGGATCGGGCTGTTTATGCTGGCCTTATCGCCGCTTATTCTTTGTATTATTAGTCAAAACCGCAATGAGCTGTTTAAACGGGTTCTCTATCTGGCCAATCATGACAGTCTGACCCGCACCATGAACCGTCATTTTTTCTTTCAGAAAGGTGAATATTTACTGCAATATGCCAACAGAATGGAATTTTCGGTCATCATGCTGGATATTGATCATTTCAAACGTCTGAACGATGATTTTGGCCATCATGTCGGTGACAAGGTGCTGCAACATTTTGCGGAAATCATTCGCTGCAATTTACGTGCTGAAGATCTGTTTGCACGAATTGGTGGGGAAGAATTTGTGCTGTTACTCTGGAATACCGAACCATCAGAAGCACGTCTTATTGCAGAACGGATTCGTGATCTGGTGGAAAAAACCCCGATTTATCAATCAGATGGCTCGCCCCTGTATATTACCGTGAGTGTGGGCATCACTCATCAAAATGAACCGCAGGCCCAAGACCTGCAAAACCTGATCAATATTGCAGATCAAGCCTTGTATCAGGCCAAACATCGTGGGCGAAATCAGGTGGTGCTTGCATCTTGAGCCTAAATGATCTACAACCTTGAAGCAGCAACACTAGGGAATGGCAATGAAATTTGAAGAATATCTGCAATATGACGGTTTAGGACTGGCTGATCTGGTCGCCAATAAACAAGTACATTCAAGTGAACTTTTATCTGCTGCACTAGAGCGTAGTTCAATTGCCAATCCCGAGCTAAATGCAATTATTATTCCGATGCATGAGCATGCATTGAAACGGAGCCAGCAAAATCTGTCCGGACCTTTTGCCGGTGTGCCTTTTCTGGTTAAAGACCTGTTTCAGGAATATGCCGGTTATCCAACTTCTTATGGTTGTCAGGGCTTAAAACGGATTGGTTATATCGCCGAGACCAATGCCGAGATTGTCAATCGCTGGGAAAAAGCCGGGATTGTGACTTTTGGACGTACCAATACTCCTGAATTTGGGATTAAAGGTATTACTGAACCAGATGCTTGGGGCAGCTGTAAAAATCCGTGGAATTTACAGCATAATAGCGGCGGCTCGTCCGGTGGTTCCGCTTCTGCCGTGGCTGCCGGAATTGTACCAATTGCGGGTGCTGGTGATGGTGGCGGCTCGATACGTATCCCCGCTTCCTATTGCGGCCTGTTTGGCCTGAAACCGAGTCGTGGCCGCACGCCTTGGGGACCACAAATGAGTGAAGCCATGCATGGCGCCGCGATTCAGCATGTACTGACCAAAACGGTACGGGATAGTGCTGCAATGCTGGATGCCACCCATGGTGAAGATCATAGTTCACTGTTTAAGATTCAGCGTCCACAGCATCATTATCTGGATGTGATTCAGCAACCGCCAAAAAAACTGAAAATTGCGTTTAGCACTTATTCTACGATTGGCACACCTGTTTCCCAGGATGCCATTAAAGCCATTGAAAAAACAGCCAAATTGCTAGAATCTTTGGGCCATGAGGTGGTCGAAGACCGTCCAGCCATTGATGGAATGCAACTGGCCAAGGATTTTATTACCACCTGGTTTAGCCAGTTTTCATTTATGCTGGATGAAATCCAGAAAGGCTATCCGTCCAAATCGAATGATTTTGAACTGGACTCTTTAGCGCTGGCGGCTTTTGGGGCCAAAACCAGCGCGATTGATTATATCCAGAACCTGAATAACTGGGGCCAGTACGTGACCCAGATGAATCATTTCTTTGATAATTATGATCTGTACCTGACGCCTGCAACGGCGACAGTGGCGCCAAAAAATGGTGAGGTCAAAACACCAAACTGGCAGAAACCGATTCTTAAAGCTTTATTGAAACTAAATAAAGCACATTTGCTGGCGCAAGGTAAACTGGTCGACCAGATTGTGAAAGAAAATCTAAAATGGGTGCCTTTTACCCAGTTGGCCAATATTACCGGACTCCCAGCGATGTCTGTACCACTGTACTGGAATGAACAAAACCTGCCGCTCGGTTCACAGTTTATTGCGCCGTTTGCCCGTGAGGATCTGCTATTACAACTGGCAGCCCAATTGGAACAGGCACAACCGTGGTTTGGGCAATACGCCAAAATCCGTATTTAATACTGAGATGATATTTTCAAGCCTGTTTTTGCAGTTCGACTTTATTTGGCAATCCGAAAATCAGTAACAAGCCAAGCAAAGTCGATACTGCAGCAGCGATAAAAATAGATGTGCCGCCGACTTGATCCCAATAATGCCCAGCCAGAATACTGCCACTCGCCACGCCAACGCCCCACATCGTGCTATATAGCGCTTGTCCACGTCCTTGCTGCCCTGCAGAAAAATTCTGGAAAATCACTCGCATCGCAATCATATGAAATAAACCAAAACTTAAAGCGTGAATCGTTTGAGCAAAAAACTGTGCCATGAATGAAGCAGGAAAGACCCCGACGATGAACCATCTTAATCCGGTCATCAATAAGCATAACGTGACCAGATGGCGCCATGACCAGCGTGTCAGAAAGAACGTCGCATAGGCAAACATGATGATTTCCGCAATGACCCCGACTGACCAGAGCAGCCCAATCTGGCTGGTGCTAAATCCCGCCTGACTGAGATAATTGCTATAAAAACTATAAAACGGCGCGTGTGAAAATAGCAGAATCAATTCAATCAGGAAAAAACTATACACCACTGGGCGTTTAAATATCGGCCATAAGGGTTCGAGCTGTTTCTGGGCGATAGGCGCCATCGTGGGCTCTTTAATGGTAAATGACCAGAGAAAGGCCAGAAATGAAATACACAGCAACAACACTGGCAACATACTGATGCTCATAATTTCAAAGACGGCGCCCAAGCCGAATACACCAATTATAAAACCGACAGATCCCCATTTTCGTACTTTGCCATACAGTTCTGCTCTTTTTTCTCCGAGCCAGAACAAAGTCACGCCTTCAAACTGTGCCAGAATGGCATTCTGAAAGAAACTGAAAATCAGCATCAGTAAAGCTACGGACTGAAAGCTATTGGGAATAATAAAAATCATGAACCAGATACAGGCTTCCATCCAGGTGGCAATACGCACCAGCAACATACGTTTACCGGATTTGTCTGCAATCCAACCCCAGATCAACGGCGCAAAGAATCGGGTAACAATCGCAATAGAAGATAAAATGCCGATTTCCTGATAATTGAAGCCTTGATCTTCAAGATACAGACTCCAAAAAGGCATGAATGCTCCAACAATCGCATAGTAAAAAAAGTAAAATCCACTGAGTCTATGCTGGATTGCTAGAACTGGCATTGATTTATATATCCTAATATTTTCAAAATGTTAAACTCAATAAATTTCTATAGCACTGTATTCGACGACTCTTGATTTTGCTACGAGCATCTTGCATTAGTCTAAAAATAAATTTTCATAAGTTTATGGATAAATTTTGCTAAAGTAAAAATTCTGTGTTGAGTTAAATTAAAGTAAGAATATAAATCGGCTTCTATATTGAGCACACGATAAAGAGTGGAAACATTTTTAGAAAGGAGCTGGATGAACTTTAAATCTGAAGATCAATAATTACACAGACATTCTCATTATTTTATGGCTAAATTATGTCCAAAGATTTTCAGATCATAGGGCAGAGTAAAACTTGAAGTGCGACATAAACCACCTAATTAATTTAAAGGGTTTATGGAGTATATAAAATTGTCATACCATCATCTTAACTTTGAAGATCGTACTGCAT